>CAZTYT010000012.1:0-20828 GCA_964618245.1 uncultured Legionella sp.
TTGAACATTTTTGCGTTATCGGCGATGGATTGGCACAACAGATTAAACAAGTGAGTATGGATGAGCCGATTGGCAAACAATTACGGATCGGGCAATCCTTGTATACGATTATCGGCGTTGCCAAGCATTGGAAAGAGAATGGTTTCTTTAATGAAGACATTAACCAGGCAGCGATTATCCCTTTGGCAGGGACTACCTTGGTCAGCAAAGATGCGAGAATTAATAATGCCGTGTTGGAATTAAAATCAGATAGCCCCATTGACGATATTATTGATGAAATCAAGCAAATTATCAGTTCAATGTATCCTAAACTGAGCGTCTTTCCGCGCAGCGCCAAACAAATTATTGCCAGCATGGAGAGTCAAGGCCATATCTTTACTTTGCTGCTGGGGGTAATTGGCGGAATTTCCTTGCTCGTAGGTGGCATAGGCGTAATGAATGTCATGTTAGTTTCGGTGAGTGAACGCAAGAAGGAAATTGGTATTCGCAAAGCAGTTGGTGCCAAAAATAAAGATATCCAGGCTTTGTTTTTAGTTGAATCAGTAGTGCTATCATTAATTGGCGGTATTTTAGGGGTTATTTTAGGCTTAATATTTACCCGGATTGCCGCTTATTTTAGTGGCTGGCATTTTACTATTTACTTGCTTCCTCCTTTGGCAGGTTTTGTGGTTTCGGCCGCCACGGGCATTTTCTTTGGTTTTTACCCCGCACGCCGTGCTGCTAAATTAGCACCGGTAGTTTCTTTACGTAACGAATAAAGCTTATTGCTTAATAAAAACGGCTAACATTGAATTTAGGTAATACCTGCACTATGATAAAACTCATAATTTTTATCATAAAATGGACTTGCTATGTTAAAAAAATTTCTTGCTGTACTTATCGCCACCCATTGCCTATTGCCGTCGCTTTATGCGGATGAGCCTGCTTCTACTGCTACTTCAGTCCCTTCAAGCTATATGCCGGTGGATATTCATGAATCCTTTCAAAGCATTTTAGAGCGGATGAGTTCAGCCAAGGATGGGATAAATAAAAAACAGCAAGACTTATTAAATCAACGTTATGACCTCAGTAATAAACCCTCTGATACGGTGAAAATGACTAATGGTAAACCTATTCAGGAAGGAGTACGGGTGAAGTTGCCAGAAGGGATGTCTTGGGAAAAACTATCCCAAATGTCTGCCGATGATATCAAAAAACAAAATCTTTTTCCTGCGGGCTTTTTGCCCTTGCCTCACCCTAATCATGCGGAAGGCGGGATGTTATTTCCTAAATTTGCAATAGATGAAATTAATAGACAGGAAAATAGGGATTTAACTCGGTTTGATTTGGACTTTGATATTCCCGATCATTTTTTACCACCTTTCCCTGCTCCCATTTTTTTAACGACCCGACCTGATTTAGGTGATGTATCCAAGGGTAAATTAGTTACCATCGACAATTATTTTGAATTATTTAATGGCTTATTAAATCCTAAGCAATTGGAAGGTTTGCGTTTACTGGTAACGCCATTTCCACAACAACAATTTAACCAAACAGACGATCGCCGCACAGTCAAACCAAGTCGAGGGGTTGCCTGTTTTGACTGTCATGCTAATGGCCATACCAATAAAGCCACCCATTTGGTAGGCGATATTCGCCCACAGGAATTTCGTCATCGTATTACTACACCTTCATTAAGAGGGGTAAATATTCAACGCTTATTTGGTTCCCAACGTGCCTTAAAGACAGTAGAGGATTTTACCGAATTTGAACAACGAGCTGCTTATTTTGATGGGGATCCGGTAATCGCCACTAAAAAAGGGGTTAATATTTTAGAACGTGGTAGTCAGGTTCATTTTATGGCCGAGTTTCAGGAGATTTTAGATTTCCCGCCTGCACCTAAATTAAATTGGGAAGGTAAGCTTGATCCTGCAAAAGCCACTCCTGCTGAAAAACGTGGCCAGGAGCTGTTTTTTGGTAAGGCAAAATGCGCTACATGCCATGTGCCACCTTATTACACTGATAATACGATGCATAATTTACAAACCGAACGTTTTTATCCACCTCAAATGATCAATGGAATGAAAGCGGTTGGCGACGGCCCAATTAAAACGTTCCCCTTACGTGGAATTAAAGATTCTCCACCTTATTTGCATGATGGTCGCTTATTGACTTTGGCAGATACGGTTGAATTTTTTAATTTAGTGTTGGAGTTGAAACTGACTAAAGAAGAGAAATCCGATTTGGTTGCCTTTATGGAAACACTTTAAAAAGCAAGAACTGTCATTGCTTTAATGGTTTTTGGTAATGGCAGTAACTGACTCCAACTTTTGCCTTATTTTGCAATGCAATAGTGTGGCCTGGAGCTAATTTATCACTATGGGTTAAATTTATTCTTGGAGGTGGCCTCCTTGGTCTATCTTATAGACTAGTTTTAAGCTATAAATTAGGAATAGAAAAAATCGAGGGGAAAGGTATGAGAAAATGGGGGTTAGCTGCCATTGCATCCATGATGTTAATGCATCAAGTTGCATTTGCTGAACAACAAAATTGGAATCAATGGGTTGCTGATGTACGTGCAGAAGCTTTACGTGAAGGTATTTCCCCCCAGGTTTTTGATAGTGCTTTTGCTGGTATCCACGAGCCTAGCCATACAATTAAAAGCTTATTACGCTCCCAACCTGAGCATCGCCTCACTTTTATCAAATACCGCAATACCCGAGTAGATAATTATCGAATTGCAATCGGTAAAAGAGAGTTTAAGAAAAATCAGGCGGTATTAGAAGATGTTGCTAAGAAATATGGCGTTAATCCTTGCTTTATCGTCTCCTTTTGGGGAATGGAAACGAGTTATGGGACTTACATGGGTAATTTCCCTGTGATTAAGGCTTTAGCCACTCTGGCATACGACTCCAATCGCAAGGAATTTTTCCGCAAAGAATTATTCATTGCCTTACGCATTCTTAATGAAGGACATGTAGGCCTGGCTGATTTTAAAGGCGAATGGGCTGGTGCTTCGGGGCAGCCTCAATTTTTACCCTCTAGCTGGGTTCGATACGCGGTAGATTACGATGGTGATGGTCGCCGTGATATCTGGAAAAGCAAGCCTGATGTGTTTGCCTCCATCGCTAACTACATGAAGCAAAATGGTTGGCAAGCGGGAGAACCTTGGGCTATTCAAGTCAAATTACCAGCAAAATTTGATATGGCTTTAGAAGGTAAGACCATTAGTAAACCTGTCAGTGAATGGAATGCTTTAGGAGTTCGTACTGAAGATGGGAAAGAATTGCCTTTCCAAAATATGCAAGCCAGTATCGTTCAGCCTTTAGGTGGCCCAACTTTTATGACCTTCCCTAATTACAAAATGATTTTGCATTATAATAATTCCATTTATTATGCCGGTGCAGTAGGTTACTTGGCTGATAAAATTTGTCAGGGACAACAACGATAATGAGCACCTATCTGGATAAGATTGCGAGTCTCATGCCAGTTGCTAAACGGGTAATCGTTGATAAAGCCACGGAGTACCCCCATACTGGGAGGTACAATGTGGTGGTAACCAAAGGCACCTATTTGTGTCGTCGTTGTGGGCTGGCTTTATTTCGTGGCTCTAGCCAATTTAGTTCTGGTTGTGGTTGGCCCAGTTTTGATGATGAAATAGCGAATGCTGTAAAAAGAATACCAGATCCGGATGGACGAAGAACAGAAATTCTTTGCGCGCGTTGTGATGGTCATTTAGGGCATGTTTTTAGCGGTGAATTTTTAACATCTAAAAATTTACGCCATTGTGTGAATTCAGCTTCCATCGACTTTGTTGAAGACAATCACGTGCTCGATACGGAAGAGGCTATTGTCGCTGGCGGTTGTTTTTGGGGTGTTGATTATTTTTTAAAACAAGTTCCAGGCGTATTGCGGGTTGAAGCAGGTTATACCGGAGGACATACTATTGATCCCTCTTATGACCAAGTATGTCAGGGTAATACCGGGCATTATGAAGCAGTACGTGTACTTTATGATAAAAACAAAACGGATTACCATCAGGTGTTAAAACGTTTTTTTGAAATTCATGATCCAACTCAAGCAAGTGGGCAAGGTCCTGACTTAGGTCAACAATATCAAAGTGCGGTGTTTTATTATAATCAAGAACAACACGATGAGGCTGAGCTCTTGATACAACAGCTACGCCAACGTGGCTATCAGGTTGCTACGCGCTTATTACCAGTACAAACTTTTTGGCCAGCAGAAGATTATCATCAAGATTATTACTTGAAGCATCAGAAAACCCCTTATTGCCACCAACCAGTTAATCGTTTTGATTAGCTTTTTGGAAAAAGATGTCTTGCCTCTGCCCACTCAGAGTTAATGCAAGGGGAAACGAGGTCTCTCTTTAGCCTGACAGGATAGGAACGCTCCAGTCTAGGCCTAATATTTGGGTTCGTCATTTTTTTTATAGGCTCTTTCCGCTTCGTCTGCTTTTCGCTGATTTTCTAGCAATTGATATTGATTTAGTTGTTGCTGCCAAAAGACCGCAGCATGTGTTTTAAGTTGCTGTAATTTTTTTACTAAAATTGCTAAATGAGAAGCGAGCATAGGTAATTGTTTGGGGGTAAAAACAAGTAAGGCAACAATAAAAATGACTAGTAACTCAAGGCTCATGATGATTTATCATCATTTTTGGGTGCTGAATTAGTTGTCTCATCCTCATTGAGGGCTTTGCGAAAGTTTTTCATGGCTTCACCTAAATCGGAGCCAAGTGTTTTTAATTTAGACGTGCCAAAAAGAGCAATGACGATAAGTAAAATTAACAATAATGAAAAAGGGCTAATACCACTAAGTCCCATGTTAATTCCTCCTGTTACGGTTGTTAATAAGAGCTAAAAATCCAGTCACTGCAAATCCGCCTAAACTTAAGGCAGTTAAATCGTGGTGACTGATGAAATGGAAATAATCCAGAATGCCTACAAGCAGGAAAGAGAGGCTGGCGCCTAAAGCAATATTACTCCAAGAGAAGTTAGATTTATCATCCTGTTGGTTTAACTCCATTTCTTTATTGGCTATTAAAGCCGCTTTTTTAAGCTCTAATATCTCAAACAGCAATTTAGGCATATGCGGTAATTGTTCAGCAAAGAAAGGAAGATTTTGTTTTAATTGGCTAAAAAATGCTTTAGGCCCAATTTGATCTTTAACCCATTGCTCTAGAAAAGGTTTGGCCGTAGTCCACAAGTCGAGCTCAGGGTAAAGTTGGCGCCCAAGACCCTCCACTGCTAATAAGGTCTTTTGTAACAGTACTAATTGGGGTTGAACCTCCATCTTAAAGCGGCGTGCGACTTGAAAAAGCCGTAATACTACCTGGGCAAAAGAAATATCTTTTAAGGGCCTTTCAAAAATTGGTTCACATACGGTACGAATAGCACTCTCAAACTCTTCGACACGGGTGTCACGAGCGACCCAACCAGACTCCACGTGCAATTGCGCTACGCGACGGTAATCCCGATTAAAAAAGGCTAATAAGTTTTCTGCCAGATAGCGTTTATCATTATCATTTAAAGTGCCCATAATTCCAAAATCAATGCAAATATACTGGGGATCTTGCGGGCGTTCATAAGAAACAAAAATATTACCAGGATGCATGTCAGCATGAAAAAAACAATCTCGAAACACTTGTGTAAAGAAAATTTCTACTCCGCGTTCTGCCAGCTTTTTAACATTAATGCCTTGCGCTTTTAAAGTGCCAATATCCGATATCGGAATACCGCGAATCCTTTCCATTACCAGCACATTATCACGGGTATAATCCCAATAAATTTCCGGTACATATAAAATGGGTGAGTCATTAAAATTACGGCGTAATTGCGCAGCATTTGCTGCCTCCCTTGATAAATCCAGCTCATCTAATAGGGTATGTTCGAATTCCTTGACAATTTCGCGTGGCTTCAAGCGTCTGCTTTCAGGCCAATAACGATCCGCCCATTTCGCAATGGTATGCATAATGCTCAGATCATTTTCAATCACATTACGCATATTGGGTCTTAGTACTTTGACTATGACTTCTTCACCGGTTTTTAAGGTTGCTGCATGCACTTGTGCCATAGAAGCAGAAGCCAACGGAACAGGATCAAATTGAGCAAATACCTCATAAGGGGATAAGCCATAAGCCTCAGCAATGGTGGCTATTGCTTTCTCACTCGAAAAAGGAGGAACTTTATCTTGTAATTTACTTAATTCTCGCGCAATTTCAATCGGCAAAATATCTGGGCGCGTAGAAAGCGCTTGGCCAAATTTAATAAATATAGGCCCCAGTTCTTCCAACGATTTTCGCAGTGCTTCACCATGGGTTAAATGTTCCCGGCGAAACCAGTTCCAGGGATTTAAATAAACCACGAAGCGTAAAGGTGCAAAAAGCCTTAATGACACTACGACATTATCCAGTCCATTTTTAGCTAGTATGTAATTGATGTGGATTAAGCGGAAAAGTTGTTTAATCGGTTTCATGGCGGCTTACTAAATAATTGACGTGAGCTTGCAGACGTTCGATGCTTAGAGACAGCTGATCAACATCAGCAAAAAAATCTTCTAATTCATTGCGAGTAGGTAACACGCGTAATTCTTCTTGCAAGTATTCAGATACATTTTGACGCATGGATTCTTGAAAGTATTGTTTAAAACCCATCCCCTTCCGTACTAACGCACCAATTTGGTGCGCAACTACATCGCCAGTAAAATGAGCCAGGTGGCCTTCCCAATCAATATCCATTTCATCAAATAACTTTTTAACTTGTTGTCCCAATTCAATATCACCTGACATACGGATTTTGTCATTAAAAAGAGAACGTGCTTTAGAAGCTGGCAGCAGGCTTAAGCGAATCAGGCCAATGGGATTACTATGAATAATCGTATCGGCGTGACCTTCATGGCGATCGAGTAATTGAATTTCGCCTTCTTTAAAGAGAATAAAAAAATTCACATTTAAAGGGCCAATTATCATTTCCAATACTTTATTGTTGAGCGACTGCAGCTTAGCAGGCATGTGCTCATCCAGTTGCATGGCTTTATTGATAGCTAACTGTAGTGCTTTTAATGAATATTTTTTTAGCATAAGCAACTCAATATTTATAAGCAATGTGCAAAGCGACGATGCCCCCGCTTAAATTATGATAGTGACAATCTTCAAAGCCGGCATCTTCAATCATTTTTTTTAGTGCATTTTGATCCGGGTGCATGCGTATCGATTCTGCCAGATATTGATAACTGGATTCATCTTGTGCAAAAAGCTTCCCTATTTTAGGTAAAATGTTAAACGAATACCAGTCATAAATTGGACCTAAACCTGGAAAAGCAGGAGTTGAAAATTCAAGTATCATAATTTTCCCCCCTGGCTTGCATACCCGATACATAGAGCATAACGCTTCTTCTTTATCGGTCACGTTGCGTAAACCAAATCCCATGGTAATGCAGTGAAATGTATTATCAGCAAAAGGAAGGTATTGTGCATTGCCTTGGACAAAGTCGATATTTTTATAAAGGCCATCGTCTAAAAGTCTATCTCTTCCTACATTAAGCATGGCTGAATTAATATCAGCAAGTACCACTAAACCGGTATCACCTACTTTATTTGCCAATAGACGCGTCAGATCCCCACTACCACCTGCAAGATCCAGTACGACCTGTCCAGGACGTACGTTGCTTAGTTCAATTGCATACCGCTTCCATAAATGGTGGATACCAAAAGACATTAAATCATTCATGAGATCGTAATTTTTAGCGACCGAGTGAAAAACCTCAGCAACTTTTTTTTCTTTTTCATCCCAAGCAACGGAAGTGTAGCCAAAATGAGTTGTTTTTTCTTGATCAACCATAAATTATTGGATCTTGTTTATTAAATGCTACATGGTAACTGATCTTGGATAAGATACCCAGTCTTATCTTGTCAGAAACTACTTTATAAATTTCGCAATGCGTTGAGATAATGTATCTCATCTGGTGGCAAATTATTTTTTTGTGAGAGCCAAAGATATTCCGCCAGCTGATCCATCATTAAATGTTCAACAACCAAAGGGTCCAAATATTTTTGGACCAAATGCTGATATACCTGTTTAATACCAGCGGGGCGATCAGTTGTAACTTGCTCACGGATAGCCAGATGCAAACCCATATGCAAAAAAGGATTGGTTTCGCCTAATTCGGGAAAGTAAGTTTGTTGCTGAAATTGGGAGTTACCCAAAATTTTATGATATTCCGGGTGCGCCAATATTACTTGCACAATCTCATGTTCTAAAGGCAATAAGGGCTGTTTGTTTTGGTATTTTTCCCAACTGGTGAAGAACATTTGCCTGGTTTCTTGAATAGTATCGCCGTAAAACATAATTTCTCAAATTATAAAAAGCATCAGTTTAACTGAAGAAAAAGCAATCAACAATGACTCATCTCGTCTAAAAGTGCGCTGTACAAGTTGACACTCATAGGATGCTTATGAGATATTAACCCTGCGAGGTTGGACTTGCTATGTGTCATTCCACTGGGTCAATTGGCGACACACCGATTGGCCCTTTCTATTTCTAAAATAAATCTTTGATCATCCAAACACAATCAGACCCTAATTTGATTCCAATCATAGCCATCAATAAGCCACTGGTTAATTCTATCCCTTTCCAAACAGTAGTCTTGGCTAAAGCGTCAGAAAAATAATGCGCAGTAAAAGTAATCGAACTGAACCATAATAAGCTCGACGTCATCACGCCCAGTAAGAAAAAAGGAAGCTGATCCTGATATGCGCTACTGCTACCACCAATGATAATGAGCGAATCAATAATGGCATGTGGATTGAGTAAACTAAACCCAAGTGCTAAAAAAAATAATTTGTGCTTTATTGTGTGGCTGGAGAGTATGCTCCATACTGGCACTGGTTGTTGCAAAAGTATTTCTTAGCGCTTTCAGAGCATAATAAAGCAAAAAAAGACTGCCAAATAACATAAGCCACATTTGCAAAATGGGGCGCATTAAAATTAATTCATGCAGGCTGGTAATACTGCCCACTATTAAAATGAGATCGCAAAAAAAACACACCATTGCAGAAAGGAGTGGGTGATTTTTACGAATACCTTGCTTAATGAGAAAGATATTTTGGGGGCCTAAGGCAATAATAAGTGACAAACCTAAAATTAAGCCATTAAAGTAAACAAACATAATAAAACAGTTAAATTAACGGTTAGATTGGCATTATAACATTGCAACTTGTCCCTTGTAGAGTATAAAATGCAATGTTTATTCTATCTCCTATGGAGAAGTGTGCAAAATAAGAACAAATAGGAGGGGGCGTGGGCTCTTTGTTACTAAGAAAGCTAGTTGTTGCTGCAACTGTGGCAGTACTAGGCATGATGGGTCAATTATTACAAGCTGAAACTGTTCCTGCACAACAGAAGTTGCCGCTTATAGATGGATATTATCCGGCTTATCCGCCTACGACTCCAGCTACAGGCACTCAACAAGAGTTGGTTAAGCGGGGCGAATACCTGGCTAAAATGGGTGACTGCATTTCTTGTCATACCAATGTGAAAGCTGGAACTCCTGCCTATGCCGGTGGGTTACCAATCGAAACTCCTTTTGGAACTTTTTATAGCCCGAATATTACCCCTGATAAAGAAACCGGGATCGGTACCTGGACAGAGCAGGATTTTATTCGTGCTTTAAAAGAAGGTCGTGACCCTCATGGCCGAAATTATTTCCCTGTTTTCCCATATTACTATTTCGCCAAAACTACAGATGAAGATGCTCGTGCTTTATATGCATATTTCATGAGTTTGCCTGCGGTTAATCAACAAAATAAATCATTACCTTTTCCTTTTAATGTGCCGGGTGCTCGATTAAGTCTTTGGGGATGGAATTTGTTATTCTTCTACCCGGAAGAACATGATTTTCAATACGATAAAACCCAATCAGCAGCATGGAATCGTGGTAAATATATTGTTGATGGTTTAGGCCATTGCAGCATGTGCCACACACCACTTAATCCTTTTGGGGCACCAAAAAACAAATACTATTTAACTGGCTCATTTATTGATGGTTATTGGGCGCCTAACATTACCAAATATGGATTAGCTTCTGCCACTCATCAGGAAGTTGCCGATGTTTTCAAAAAGAACCAACTCATAAATAATGCTGGTCCGGTTGCTGGCCCTATGGCTGAAGTAAACCATAACAGCATGATGTATCTCACTGATGAAGATCGAATGGCAGTGGCTACTTATTTGAAAACAGTGACCAGTGAAGAGCCACTTGGATTGCCAGCTTCTAATGATGCACCTTCGTTGACTCGTGGCAAGGAGGTATATTATACCGCTTGCGTGATCTGCCATCAGGATGGACAAATGAGCGCGCCGCTTTTGGGTGATGCCCACAATTGGTTTTCACGCCTAAAAACCAGCGGTATTAACGGCTTATATCATCGGGCTATTAATGGTTATAACTCGATGCCAGTGAAAGGTGCCTGTGTCACTTGTTCCGAAAACGATATTATTTCTGCTGTGGATTACATTCTTAATGAATCATTGACACGCAGTGAATGGGTTGATTTGAAATCGGGCGGAGCTGCTAAATATCCTGCTAGTGGAGAAGAGGTATACAAACAAAATTGTGCGGTTTGCCATGATGAAGGCAAATCAGGCGCTCCCCGAATTGGAGATAAAGAAGCGTGGAAGCCTTTGATTGCTAAAAATATGGATGTGTTAATTGAAAACACCATACATGGAAATAAACATCCAAAAAATGGTGGTTGCGCTCAGTGTACTGGCAATGAAGTGATTGAAGCGATTAAGTACATGGTAGGTAAATCCAAAACTGAGGGTAATTATTCGTTATGGTAAAAATTTTCCTAAACCACCTGTTTAGGAAAATAAACATTACTGACTTAGATATTAAACGCCAGGCTTGCCTGGCTTCTTGACGAGATGAGGAATTGGGATGTTGAACAGGTTAACTATCTGTAAATTAATAGCAATGCTTGGAGCATGGTTTGCTGGTCACCCAGCGTTTGCCGCTGCAAATTCCTGGCAATTAAACATGTATGAAGGGGTAACTCCAATAAGCCGGGATGTTTATCGCTTACATATGGTTTGTATGGTGGTATGCGCTATTATTGGCGTAGTTGTGTTTGGTGTAATGATTTACTCTTTAATTCATCATCGTAAATCCAAAGGATACAAACCAGCGTCCTTCCATGATAACCCTCGCCTCGAGTTAGTGTGGTCGATTATTCCTTTCTTGATTCTGGTGGGTCTGGCTATTCCCGCGACACGTGTGCTAATCCGTATGGATGATACAAGAAAATCAGACCTTACAGTCAAGGTAGTAGGTTATCAATGGCGTTGGCAGTATGAGTATCTTGATCAGGGGATTAGCTATTTTAGCACCTTATCAACACCATTATCCCAAATTCATAATAAAGAAAAAAAGAACGAATGGTACTTATTGGAAGTAGATAAGCCTTTAGTTGTTCCTGTACATAAAAAAATCCGTTTTCTAGTTACTTCCAATGATGTGATTCATTCCTGGTGGGTGCCTGAATTGGGGATTAAGCGTGACGCGATTCCTGGATTTATGTATGAAGCCTGGGCTACGATTGAAAAACCAGGCATATACCGTGGCCAATGTGCTGAGCTTTGCGGGATAAACCATGGTTTTATGCCTATCGTTGTAGAAGCAGTTAGCCAAGAAAATTTTGATAAGTGGGTTGCTTCACAAACTCAAAAACAAGATAAGTATGCAACTGAACAGACTCAGCCAACTGAGCAAAAAACAATGCAGCGTGATGAACTATTCGCGCTAGGAAAACAAAAATACGAGCAACTTTGTTCTGCATGTCATCGTATTGATGGAACCGGTCTACCTCCTATGTATCCAGGACTTAAAGGCAGTTCAGTAGCAGTTGGTTATCCGATTTCTCGCCATATCGATATCATTCTCAATGGTATCCCAGGTTCTGCAATGCAGGGTTATAAAGATCAGCTAAGTGATGACGAAGTGGCTGCAATTGCTACTTATGAGCGAAATGCTTGGGCTAATAATACTAATGATGTTATTCAACCGGCAGAGGTTGCGGCAGAACGTCAAAATGCTAATAAACAACCAACTATGGTTAATAAAGTAAAAGCTGGAGGTTTACGATGAGTTACACGCTAACACATGATGAGCATCATGATCATGGCCCAGAGCAGGGCAAGGGGTTTATGGGATTTGTAAAGCGTTGGCTCTTTACTACTAACCATAAAGATATTGGTACCTTATACCTTTGGCTAGCAATGATTAGCTTCTTTGTTGCTGGAGCTATGGCTTTAATTATTCGTACGGAATTATTCCAGCCAGGGCATCGTTTGGTTGATCCCAACTTTTTTAACCAAATGACTACCATGCATGGGTTAATTATGCTTTTCGGGGTAGTGATGCCTGCCTTTACAGGAATGGCAAACTGGCAAATTCCTATGATGATTGGTGCTCCAGATATGGCATTGCCACGTTTGAACAACTGGAGCTTTTGGATTCTGCCTTTTGCATTTGCTTTGTTATTTTCTACCATGTTTCATGCAGGTGGTGGGCCAAACTTTGGTTGGACCATGTATGCGCCTTTGTCTACCAAATTTGCACCACCCAGTACGGACTTTATGATCTTCTCTGTGCATATGATGGGATTATCTTCCATCATGGGGTCAATTAATATTATTGCGACCATATTGAACCTACGTGCACCTGGTATGACTTTAATGAAAATGCCTATGTTCGTATGGACCTGGTTGATCACTGCATTTTTATTAATTGCAATTATGCCGGTGTTAGCAGGTGCAGTTACTATGATGCTTGCAGATCGCCATTTTGGTACAAGTTTCTTTAGCGCTGCAGGTGGCGGTGATCCTATATTATTCCAACATATTTTCTGGTTTTTTGGCCATCCGGAAGTTTATGTATTGGTTCTTCCTGCCTTTGGTGTTATCTCTGAAGTGATTCCTACTTTCTCACGTAAACCCTTATTCGGTTACCACTTTATGGTTTATGCGACAGTAAGTATTGCGGTTTTGTCCTTTATCGTATGGGCCCACCATATGTTTACTAGCGGTATACCGTTAGGTGCAGAATTATTTTTCATGTACACCACCATGTTGATCGCAGTACCTACTGGGATTAAGGTCTTTAACTGGGTAAGTACTATGTTTAAAGGTTCTATGACTTTTGAAACGCCTATGCTATTTGCCCTTGCATTCGTATTTTTGTTTACGATAGGTGGGTTTACTGGTTTGATGTTGGCGTTGGTTCCAGCTGATTTCCAATACCAAGATAGTTACTTTGTCGTTGCGCATTTCCATTATGTTTTAGTTCCGGGAGTTATTTTTGCCCTTTTTGCAGCAACTTATTATTGGCTGCCTAAGTGGACTGGTCATATGTATAACGAGACTTTAGGCAAATGGCATTTCTGGTTATCAGTAATATCAGTGAATGTGGCTTTTTTCCCGATGCACTTTTTAGGTCTGGCTGGCATGCCTCGCCGTATTCCTGATTATGCATTGCAATTTACTAATTTTAATATGATATCGACGATTGGTGCCTTTGTTTTCGGTTTTTCCCAATTATTGTTTTTATACAATGTGATTTCTACAGTAAGAAAAAGAGGTACCAATAAAGATGTGGTGACTTCACGTGTATGGGAAGGTGCGCAAGGTTTAGAATGGACGCTGCCCTCACCACCACCTTATCATACCTTTACGACACCCCCTGAATTGAATTTATAGTAAGCGGTAAAGTTGTATGAATGAAAAGCAAAAACATCGTAGGTTACTTGTTGTTTTAACAATTGTTGTATTAGGGATGTTTGCTTTTGGTTTTGCCTTGGTTCCCATTTACAATAGTTTATGCCAGACCTTGGGGATCAATGGCAAGACAAATACCGAAGCAGTGGCTTACGATGCTGCTACAGCCAAAATTGCTAAAGACAGAGTAGTTTTGGTTGAGTTTGTAGCAACAAACAATAGCGGTGTTCCCTGGGCTTTTTACCCTAAAGTCCGGAAGATAAAAGTACACCCCGGGGAAATAGCTCAACTGGAATTTTATGCAGAAAACAAGACGGATCATGCAATGACCGTGCAGGCAATTCCCAGTGTCACACCAGGAATTGCTGCAAAATATTTGAAAAAAACAGAATGCTTTTGTTTTACCCAACAAACTTTAAATGGGCATGAAGCAATGAATATGCCTTTATTGTTTCATCTTGATGTTGATTTGCCCGAAAAGGTGAACACAGTTACATTATCGTATACCTTGTTTGATGTGACTGATAGGGTTTAAATTAGATTATTGATACAGGAGACTTAGATACAATGGGAGCACATGGTACTTATTACGTCCCCAAGCCCAGTCATTGGCCTTTGGTTGGATCATGTGGGTTAACCACTTTGTTGGTGGGAGCCGCATCCTGGTTACATCAGGATTGGTATGGCCCATATCTATTTGCCCTTGGTTTGGGAATCATTATTTTTATGATGTTTGGTTGGTTCGGCCAAGTGATTTATGAAAATGGCAAAGGTTTATACGATCTTCAGGTAGATAGATCCTATCGCTGGGGCATGTGCTGGTTTATTTTTTCTGAAGTGTGTTTTTTCGGAGCCTTTTTTGGCGCCTTATTCTATTCTCGGTTATGGTCTGTACCACTTTTAGGTGGAGAGGTACATCCTATTACCCACTATACATTATGGTCAAATTTTGAAGCTGCTTGGCCATTATTAGTTAATCCAGATAATCAAGTTTTTGCTGGTGCGCATGAAGCAATGGGGGCTTGGGGATTAGCAGCGATTAACACATTGATTCTTTTGACTTCTGGCGTAACGATTACCTGGGCCCATTGGGCTTTAAAGTTGAACAAGCGCAACCAACTATTAATTGGGATGGGCTTGACCATTGCTTTAGGTATTCTTTTCTTGATATGTCAGAGTTATGAGTATCACGAAGCATATACGGAAATGAATTTGACATTGTCAGCTGGTATTTACGGTACCACCTTCTTTATGCTCACAGGCTTCCACGGTTTGCATGTGACTTTAGGTACTATCATGCTGATTGTGATTTTGATCCGTTGTAAACGAGGTCATTTTACACCGGAGCGTCACTTTGCTTTTGAAGGCGTTGCTTGGTATTGGCACTTCGTAGACGTAGTCTGGTTGTTCCTGTTCGTTTTTGTTTATTGGTTATAACCCGCTCCAAATTCCCCGTGGCTTGACCACGGGGCATCTCCATACAATGGTTGACCCATTGAACCACGAAAGCTCGTTTTAAGACAGAAACAATTATTGATTATCTAATGGCATTAAATCTCAGTTACACGCGACGAATGCACTGTTTCGCTCTCGCGCATTACCTTTACGACAAAACATAACAATAAACCAATAAACACCAAAGCAATACCGACATATTCCGGGGAGGTATAACCGAAGCCGGCTGCAATGGGTAAACCACCCAGATAAGCACCTAAAGTATTGGCCATATTGCCGCTGGCTTGGACTAATGATGAAGCTAACATAGGTGAGTTTTTTGCTGCCTGGATCATGAGCATTTGAATGGCAGGAACTACAGCAAAAGCCACAGCACCTGTTGTCAATGTCATAAATAAAGAGAGAATCTTGTTTTCTGACACTAAAACCACCGTCATAAGACACAGCATCATGGTAAAAAGAAGCATGCTAATTACTACAAGCGGTGAATGCTGATCAGCCAGGCGGCCGCCGCAAATATTTCCTGCAGCCATTCCAATTCCAGCAAGCATCATGACTACGGTAATCATGTTATTAGAAAAAAAAGTTACTTCAGTCATCAATGGTGCTATATAACTAATCCAGGAAAATAGCCCGCCTGTGCCAATGGCAGAAATACCGATTATTAACCATATTTGGATGTCCTTGAGAATTTTAAGCTCTTGAACCGGTGTTTCCTTTAGTTCGATGTTCACTTCTGGTAACCCGCGATAAAGGCTTAGGAGTGACACTAAGCCACAGCAAGCTACTAAACCATAAGCAAGGCGCCAGCTTAAATGATGGCCAATAAATGTTCCTAGAGGAACTCCCACAATATTGGCTAGAGTAAGACCTGTAAACATCATGGCAACCGCACTGGCTGCTTTTCCGGGTTGCGCAAGGTGGGTTGCCACAACGGCACCGATTCCAAAAAAAGCACCATGAGGCAAGCCTGAAAGAAAGCGTGACAGCATCAAGAGCGGGTAGGTTGGCGCAAGGCAAAATAAACTGTTAAAGAGCGTAAACAATAGCATGAGTAGCATCAAGGTTTGCTTGGGCGAAAACTTGGCAATTAAGCCCGTCATTATAGGAGCGCCCAGCACTACGCCAAAAGCATAAATGGCAATTAAGTGGCCAGCTTCCGGAATCGAAATTAATAATGAATGGGATAAATCGGGTAGAATTCCCATGATTAAGAATTCAGTCATCCCAATACTAAAGCCCCCCATGGTTAGTGGAAGTAAATTAAAATAATTCTTAAATCTGAATTTTTGGTTTAGAGGCATCAATTATTATCGGGAGTAAATCATTTCCAGATATGGTACTACAAGCGGGTATTGATCAACAAACCAGGTTGAAATTGTATTTCTTCAATGTCCATTTGATAGATGAAATGAAGCTTGGAAAAGGTAATTTCTTCAATGATAGCGCGACCACGAAAATATTTACCTAAGAAGGAGACTTGACTTTGTTTTTCAAAATAATCATTGCATTTTAATTCTAACTGTTTATCAGAAAGGCTTAACATTTGGCACATGTAATCTTCTGGACCAATTTTTACAACTACAAATATAGGCTGTACAGGTTGGATTAACACGACATTCTCCATAAGTACAACATCTATCCCTTACTTATAGTTTAGCCTAATAAAGCAAAGTTGGTTGTTTTTTTTACAATTTTGTCGGGTTGTTCAGAGCGAGATCATTAAATTTCAAATAAATCCGGGTGTTGAGTTATATTGCTCTATCGCTGACTGCGGGGCTTTTCTAGTAAGTGAAAGTCCACTGCTGACTGCGATAGATTATTTTTTAAAAGAAGCAAAGATCGTGCTTTAATCAATTTATTGCGCGGGGTAAGTTGAACCCAAGGTGACTGTTTGGCTTACAATAGTTCCAATTTTTTGGATTTCTTTAATAAAAAACTGCACGTTCGCATTAGTGCAAAGTTCTACATTATCAGTAAATTCAATTCCATTTAACTTAGAACCTTTACCAAATCGTAAGCAACTGCCTGCATTAAGGAACATAAATTTTACATAATTGGGCGCATGGATAACTGTTTGCAAGTCGCCTTTGCTGTCGCGAATAGTAAAATTACCATTCCAATCTTCAGTTCCTGCAAATGCAGATGTCAACGTGATAAAACTAAGGAGAAAAGAACCTGCCCATTTTTTTATTAACATAACAAATCTCACATCTAAAAGGATTAAGGATATTTTATAATTCGTTACACTGCTTTTGTGATCATAAATAGATCATCATGGATTATTCCTCATTTACATAATGTATGCAACTTTCTCTTGTGTCGCTGTTTCTATTGGGCCAAAAAAGCGAGCAGCTCAGCTTTTCTTTAGAGTACCGGCATAGCTTTTCCATAAGAGAATTGCTACATAACCACGCCATGGCCGCATGGTTTCAATTACTTCGAGGGGGTGAAATTTTAAAGCGCGGGCGATGATTAAATCATTGGCAGGAAAGGCATCTTTTCTATGGAGAAACTTTAGGGCCAGGTAGTTCGCAGTCCAAGAACCAATGCCTTTGATCGAGATAATTTTTTTGATGAAAAGTTCCATATCTTGATCAGGAGCAAGCGAAAATTCTTTATTTATGAGAGCTTGAGAAAGTCCTTTAAGCGCTTCTTTTCTTATGGTTGTTGTTTTAAGTGGCGTTAAGTCTGTGCTAAGGATGTCTTCAGGCATAGGAAAGAGTTTTACCGATTGAGCGTTCGCGTTATAACCTGTATCTTTTCCAATAAGTTCAATAAACTCTTTGATAAGAGCACGCGCTCTGCCAATGGAAACTCCTTGCCCTAAAATAGTTTGCACAGCAAGTTCGAAAGCATCCCATCCTCCAGGAACACGCAAGCCAGGATGTTTTTTTAAGAGTTTTTCCAAGCCCGGATCAAGGCTTATGGCTTTTTGAACTGCAACGGGATCACAATCAAGGTCAAAGAGGCTTCTAACGCGCAAACTTACCTCATTTAAAATAGATTTATCAGGGAAATCAACCTCGACGATGAGTCGTGAATTATCAGGATCATTTGAGATAACGACCTGTCCCATCTTTCCATCGGCAGCAATCACTCGATGCATTCGTCCTTCATTAAACCACTCCAAATTGGCGATCTGATGGCTCCTATGAAAACTTATAACACCTTCATAATCGAAAGGGGGTTGATAAGGCTCATACAAGATAAATGGACTCAATCCTTTTGCCTTAGTTGCTTGAATGGGATTCATGCCTAAACCCTAGTTGAGAAAGATAACTGCTTTAAATCGATCTTGAATTGCCACTGTTCTAGTCGCAGCAGGGAGGCTTTGATCTCAAGGCCTCCGGCAAAGCCCGTGAGCATTCCATTTGTTCCTATAATGCGATGACATGGACAAATAATTGAAATGGGATTTTTGCCATTTGCTGCCCCCACGGCACGGACTGCTTTGGGGTTACCTATTGCTTTGGCAATCTCCCCATAGGTTTTAACCTGCCCAAAAGGAACTTTTAGGAGCTCGCCCCAAACGGCTTTTTGGAAAAGGGTACCCTTGAAATCGAGTGGAAGCTCGAAAACTGTTCTTTTTCCTGTGAAGAACTCACCGAGTTGTGTTTCGGTTTCTTTTAAAATGGGATCATGTTCATCCAAAATTTGTGGCTGCAGATGAATTCGTTTTGGATCATCATTTTCCCACAATACCGCCGAGAGCCCTTTGGGGCTTGCGACCAATTTCAAAAGACCAACTGGGGTTTTTATGGTTTTGAATTTGTATATTAGCTTATCGCTATCAGCAAGTGATGCGTTTTTAGGCGTTCTTGTAGTTTGCATAATGTCTCTTAAATCACGGCTTTGCCCTATAGTATACAATATTTTAAAACCTAGGTCGGGCTCCTGAGGTCGGGACGTACCCTTAAAGAGTCGTGCAACGACACCAAAAAAAACAAGCAAAATGCGATTTTAAAAAGTCTCGGTAGATCAGAGTCGTGCCTTGGGGGCTAAGGCTCCAGAAACCAAATAGTTCTTATTGATGTTCTTTAGTCAATATTCTCTTTTTTTGCTCCACAATAATCGCAATAGGCTAATAACGAATAACGCACATGGGAGCAATTACTACACTTTTCAAATAAATTTTCCCCACAGCTTGGGCAGGTATAGGTCTCAACAGTGTCCAAATAGCTGGAGGCAGAGACAGGTACATTACCTCCATTTTCGGTGATAAAAAATTTTGCAATACCAGGTTTAATTGGATATTGACACATGGGGCATTGAGTTTTTTGGTATGCTTCACGATATTGCTTCTGTAGCCAAAGAGGATTGGGTGCCGCTATCATGCGTAACTTTGAAATAAGCGCTTTAACGGTGACATAAATCAATACCAGAATTAACAGGTATTTAAAAATATAAGAAGGGAAATAATCATGCATAACCAATGCTATTTTTAAGAAAATAGCTACTCCTGCAGCGAGGATTATGGGTTTATACGGGCTTTTTCTATAAGCTCGGAACAAATAAGTAACAAGGAGTAATAAAGGAATTAAAATTAGCAACTGCAATCCCGCCATAGCCCAATTATGTTTTACCCATTGCGCTTCATAATCCTTATTGGCTTGTTCATTTTGTTTGCTCAGCTGATCGTCAATTTCCTTGATTTTATTTTGTATCTGTTGGGCTTCCAAATTATCTTTAGTGATTGAGCCATTTAAGTCTTGAAATTGCTTTTGATACTCCAAATACAAGTTGGTTACATCCTGCAAGTTTTTTTGCGATTCTGGAGAGAAAGTAATGCCTTTTTGTATGCTGGCTTTTTGTAAATCCAATAATTGATTCATCGTATCGCGATAACTATTAATGCTAGTCTGCAAGATGGTTTGTTGTTGATGCTGTTCCTCAATCGTCCCGGAAAGCTTGGTCAGCTGCTTATTAAAGGTTTCTTTTTCTTTAACCAACACTGGGTCTTGGTATTTTTTTTGAATTTCACTCAAACAAGGGCCTGGCTGATTGCTAATATCATCCATGAGAAAGCCAAGGAACCAGTACAGTAGTAATCCCAACACGATAGTGAGAGCCATCACTAAAAAGCGATATCCTTTGGGTCCCTTTTTTTCACTTGCTTGTGTGGTGTCCATGATTCTTTAATTACGTCAATTTATTTAATAATAGTCTATAAATTTATAGACGGTTTGGAGCATGAAAAGATACTGACAGATTAGATTTTTTGGGATTTTATGGTAAAAAGGAGAATATTTTACTAAAATGTTCATTTTTTTGTAAATAAATCATTATGCCTCAAGCACGAAATTCTATTATTTTCATTGGGTTATTGTCAGCCTTTTCTTTTTTAACCTTTGATTTGTATCAGCCTTCACTTCCTTATATTACGACTTATTTTGCAACCACCCATAGCTTAAGCCAATTAACGTTAAGCATTTATCTCTTTGTTTTTGGGGTAACTCAGTTAGTTTGGGGACCTTTGATTGATCATTTTGGGCGTCGGCGTTTATTACCTGCAAGCTTAATGATTGCAGTTCTTGGGAGTTTAATTTGCGTTTTTGCACCTAATATCAGCACGCTGATTTTGGGGCGGGCCTTACAAGGCTT
>CAZTYT010000013.1:0-20032 GCA_964618245.1 uncultured Legionella sp.
GGCTGGGGAGGCGTTACAGCAATAGGTTGCTCCATTCCCGGAGTATTTTTTGATTCAGCAGTTAAAACTGGACGTTGGGTTGAGTTATCTGATAAAAGCATCACAATCAAAAACAAATGTAGTCCGATAGCAGCAAAAAAAGCCCTACGATAACTTGAATTACCTATCATGCTGAACCCTCTGTTTTTTCTTGATTTGAATCATCAGTTAACAATCCTACTTGTTCGGCTCCAGCTTGTTTTAATAAAGCCATTGCCTGAACCACTTTACCATAAGCCACACCCTGATCACCTTTCACCAAAACATTTAACTTTTGATTAGATTGTTTTGCTATCTCTAATTCTGCCGCGACACGCACTACTAAAGCTTGTGATTCAATGACTTGTTCAGGAGTACTACTAATATTAAGGAAGTAATCACCTTGCTGATTGACAGATACAATAATAGGCTCTCTGTCCGTAGGGGCTAGCGTTTGGCTGGCAGCTTTAGGTAAATCTACCGTCACACCTTGGCTTAACATTGGTGCAGTAATCATAAAAATTACGAGCAAAACCAACATCACATCAATGTAAGGTACTACATTAATCTCAGATATAGGGCGCTCTCGTTTTGCTTTGGCCTTGATCATGGATTCTTATCCTCTTGTATCGCCACTTTGTTGTTCAATAAGAGAAACTAACTCTTCCTGAAATACATCAAATCGATCCAGTAAAAGATTAGCTCGGGTTGAATATCGGTTATAGGCAATAACAGCTGGTATTGCAGTAAATAATCCCAAAGCAGTCGCTACTAGTGCCTCGGAAATACCTGGGGCAACCATTGCAATAGTAGCTTGTTGTGCATGCCCTAAAGCCTGAAATGAAGTCATGATTCCCCAAACCGTACCAAATAATCCGACATAAGGAGCGATAGAACCTACTGAAGCAAAAAATGGCAAGTGCTGCTCTAATTTCTGTGCCTCTTTAGCGTGAGTAATCTGCATGACTCGTTGAATAGGCTCAATCATAACCGCCCCTTGTTTTCTCGCACGCACAAACTCTTTAAAGCCTGCATGAAAAATAGCAGCAATACCATGACGATCATCAGAGTTACTATCAATATCTGCATAAAGCCTGCTTAAATCACCGCTGTCCCAAAATCTTCTGCTAAAAGCATCAGTAGCTTGTTTTTTACGATTAAAAAACCAGGCTCTTTGAAAAATTAATGTCCAGGAAACGATAGATGCAATGGTTAACAAAAGCATTACTGATTTAACCACCAGACCTGCTTGCATAAAATACATTAATATATTTGCTTGACTGCTCATTTTTATTTTATCTCCGATACCAGGATGCTCTAATTATTTTTATGCTATTCCTGCTCTACTACTAAACCAAAGTGCTGGTAAGCTTTAGATGTGGCTATTCTACCGCGAGGAGTGCGCATAAGGAATCCTTGTTGTATTAAAAATGGTTCTAAAACATCTTCTATGGTGCCTTTTTCCTCACCTATCGCAGCAGCAATGCTATCAAGCCCGACCGGACCACCTTGAAATTGCTCAATTACGGCCATCAATAGTTTTCTATCCATCAAATCAAAACCGCATTTGTCGACATCTAACATCTCTAATGCTTTTTGAGCGATTTCCTTGCTAATAATGCCACTACCCTTTACCTCAGCATAATCACGAACGCGTCTTAACAAGCGGTTAGCAATTCGAGGTGTCCCTCGAGAACGCATCGCTATTTCACGCGCACCTTCCGATTGGGTAGTAACGTTTAATAATTGGGCTGAGCGGGCTACAATGTGGGATAATGAATCTACCGAATAATATTCTAAACGCTGTACTATTCCAAATCGATCACGCAATGGTGAAGTAAGTAATCCCGCTCTGGTTGTTGCCCCAATTAAAGTAAAAGGTGGTAATTCCAACTTAATTGAACGAGCGGCCGGACCTTCACCTATCATAATGTCCAGTTTGTAATCTTCCATTGCTGGATAAAGGATTTCCTCAATCACGGGGCTCAAACGGTGAATTTCATCAATAAACAAAACATCATTTTCTTGTAAATTGGTAAGAATAGCCGCGATATCCCCTGCCCGTTCAATAACAGGACCTGATGTTTGCCGTAAATTAACCCCCATTTCATGAGCAATAATATTGGCTAAGGTCGTTTTTCCCAAGCCCGGGGGGCCGAAGATTAAAACATGATCAAGTGCATCATTACGTTTTTTGGCAGCATCAATAAAAATTTGCATTTGCGAGCTTACAGCATCCTGACCAATATATTCACTCAAACTTAATGGCCTGATAGCTCGGTCAATAGCTTCTTCGGAAACAACACTTTGGGTACTGATTAAGCGATCACTTTCCAGCATAATGTCTTAATAGATGACGAATAATGGATCCATTTTAGCATCATGTTTTTTTAATATCAGCTGATTTGTTGAATATATCTTGGTAGATATTAAATAATGTTGCGCAAAGAAGAACTTAATAGTTTTTTGGCCCTAAAAATCCGAGAACGTACTGTTCCTATCGGACAATTGATTTTTTTAGCAATAGTTTCATAAGTATAACCGTCAACGATATGCATCGCATAACACACACGCAAATCATCAGATAACATAGAAATAGCCAATTCCAGTTTCTCACCAAATTCAATGTTAATGACAATGTATTCAGGTGATTGATGTGTTAAAAACTCTTCATTGTCATTGAACTCTTCCTCTAAATCGGTACGAACACTAGCAGTCCGATAGTAATTCTTGATTGTATTTTGCGTAATGCGGTAAATCCAGGTGGAAAATTGGCTTTTTTCCTTGAAGTAATTTAAATAGCGATAAACTTTTAATAAAACTTCTTGTGCTAAATCATGCACATTAGCCTGATCCCGAATATGAAAATAAATAATCTGTTGAATTTTAGTGTGATACCGTGCAAATAATAAGTTATAAGCGTCTTTATTTCCCTGTTGTGCCAAATCAATCAAGTCCTCATCACTATAAGAAATTTTATGATTCATTACTTCCCCCTTTCTTCCATTAGGCGGACTTTTGATTTTTTATTAACCTATATGTTCTATTTTAGACTAGTTTTCTCTAATGTTAAGGTGTAAATAGCGAAATTCTTCCTTGGTGAGTTGATCATCAAATAACACGATGAGCTTTTTTTGCTTGGAATTAGTTAATTGAATCAATTGAAACAATGGGTTATGAAAAAGTAATATCGCCTTATCAAAAGTCGATATGTCCTTATTTTGCACGAGAAGCCATTGATTATTTGTAAAACGTATCTCTTGTATTTTATATCGTTTATTTTTTAATATGGAAAACCCAATCGATCCAATTAGAATAATCTTCATTAATGTGTTTAAAGAAGAATAAATAACTAAAACCATACTTAGAATAGAAATAACCAGCAGTAAGCGGAAATAAATCTTTGATGTGCCAATCTTAATGGCTATTTCGTATCCGGTCGACAATTTGACTTAACTCTTTATCTTCAGGTTCTGCATGCCCCATTAACCAAGCAAATAGCTCAGGATCAGTACAACCAAGCAACAAGTCAAAAGCTTTCAACTCTTCCGATGTAAGCTTCTCAAGCGATTCTTCTAAAAACCGTTGAAGAATCAAATCCAATTCAAGCATCCCACGTCGGCAATGCCAAGCAAATCGTGCTTTTTCGCGTGAATCTAACATACATAAATCTCTTCGTGTTTTATTTAACTAGCAAATGATACACTAGTGTCTTTATAAACGAAAAGCGTTAATTGTTATGACTATACTTAATCATTATTTAATTAATAATAGAACTTTAACTACTCAAAAACCCATTCATACTGAACTAAATTTAAAAACAGATAGAAACTATTTATTTGATTTGTCATATCTTGGCGTTATTGATGTTTTAGGTGAAAAATCGATTGATTTTCTTCAAGGGCAATTAACTTCCGATCTCAACCTGTTATCAGATATTCGAATCGTTCAGGGAGCACAGTGCAATCTTAAAGGGCGCATATTGGCTTTGATGGATATAATTAATTGGCAGGGGATAAAACTGGTACTCCCCAAAGATTTGCTGGACTCTACAATCCATTCGCTAAATAAAACCGCAATGCTATCAAGAGTTAAACTAAACACCAACACTGAATTAAAAGTTTTGGGATTTTACCTACAGAATGATCAAGACATTCATCCTGATGCAGATTTTTTTTCTAATGAGCTTTATACATTAACCTACGGGACTCAATACAGCTTTTATTACCTAGGTCATGGATTTTACGTCTTTCTGGCAACTGATGAATGGGCAGAAAAAATAACGCAACGCTTTGCAGAAAAAGAACAACTACTAGGCTCATTAACCTGGCACACTTTAAGGCTGTATAAGCAACAGGTTGATATTTATCCCGAATCACGAGGATTATTTTTACCGCACCGCCTGGATTTACATCAAACGCCTTATCTGAGTTTTAATAAAGGCTGCTATAAAGGTCAAGAGATTATTGCAAGAATGCATTATAAAGCCACCATCAAACATCAATTAAAAATTTATTATATTCACACAAATGAAAAAATTTATTCAGGACAAAAATTGATAAATGAACAGAATGGTTTAGAGTTAGGTGAATTAATCGATTACTCTATTTTAGATAATGACCATTATTTAATTGCCGCAAGCATTCTTAAAGACTGTGATTCACGCGTGTTATTTGAAGGCCATGAAAAGTCATTATTTCTAGTGTAAAAGCTTGCTAGACCATGTTAATCAAGCGACATGGATAGAAAACAATTACTACTCCTTTCCCTGCTTAGCCAACGTAGGTCGGGACGAGACCAAAAACTGTCAGGCTAAGCTGGAAAAAACCAAGAGCCTCCCTCTTTTTTCACTTTTCCGAATCCCCGTGGTCAAGCCACGGAGATTCGTTGCATGTGGGAAGCGATTATATCTTATGTGTCAAATTCCCTTACCTGCTAATATTATGCACTAGCTTCTTCAAGCACAGGATAAGATTGCAATGTAGTCTGAGTCAAATCAAGCAATTCCCTGATAGCAACAAAAAACATTGTGTAATTTAATACTGAACTGGACTTTAAATCAGACAAAATATGTTGCCAACGTTCAATTAAAGCAGCATGTGATTCACCCCAAATAGCAAGGCGAGCATGCAGATCAGTAGTTTGGCCATCATAGTTTAACAGTCCATCAGTCAATTGGCGTTGTTGTAAATCCAAGTCATCACGCAATGCTTCTCTTGACAGAGACTCCCAATGGCTTTCTGTAGGATGCATAATGATTTGCTTTCTTATCCATCCTAAGTCAAGGAACTCACCTATACCAAAGTAGATTTCAGCCACATGTGAAACTTTCAAACCACGTCGATTAGCAATTTCGATAATATCCGTTGCTGAGAATAAACCTCGTGTAACAGTTAATTCATGAGCTAAATTAGGTGGAATACCTTCACTAATCAGCTGCTGATGATATTCTTCATATTTAGCGCGGCGATCTTCACTTAAAATAGCAGGAATTGACATTTTTAATTCCGTCACTCCATGTGAATAACGCTCCACTACCTCACTAATGTCCATGGTTCGTCTTTGGGTGCGTAAGAACCATCGAGTCACTCGTCTGGCTAATCTTACATAAAGCATCATCATTTCTAACTGCTTTTGAACACTGACTTTCGTTCCTAACTCTTCAATCTGTCGCCAAACATTTTCCAGACCAAGCACTGTACGAGTAATCATATATGCTCTAACGATAGCAGAAACAGGGGCTCCTGTTTCATCTTGCAAGCGATAAACATAAGTAAAGCCCATTTCATTAACAATGATATTACTAAGCTTTGTGGCAATAATTTCTCTTTTCAGTGGATGTTCTTGCATTTGCTTACTAAAACGCTCTTGCAATGGCTTGGGGAAAGAGTTAATTAAAAACTGTTCCATGTAACTTTCTTCAGGAACATCAGAAGCTAATATTTGCTCTTTTAAGATAGACTTGCTGTAACACATTAATACAGCAATACAGGGGCGCCCTAAACCTTTACCCATTAACTTACGCTCTTGTAGCGCCTTATCATCAGGTAAAAACTCCAGGTTACGGTCGATTTTCCCAGTACGTTCCAATTCTTTAATATAGCGCCCTTGCAACTCTAAAGCTTGTAACGCTTGCGCAGCAGATAGGCTAATAGCGCGAGTTTGCAAGAAATTGTCACGGAGTACTAATTTACTGACCTCATCAGTCATTTCGATTAAAAGCTCATTTCTTTGCTTAGGTGTCAAATCACCTGCAGCGACAATGCCATTTAGCAGGATTTTAATATTTACTTCTTTGTCAGAACAGTTTACACCACCGGAGTTATCAATAAAGTCCGTGTAAATCATCCCTCCATTTAGCGAGTATTCAACACGAGCCAACTGAGTAAAACCTAAATTACCCCCTTCACCAACAATCTTACAGTGTAATTGCTTCGCATTAACACGCGTAGAATCATTTGCACGGTCGCCTACACTTGCATTGGATTCAGTACTAGCTTTGACATAAGTGCCAATACCACCACTCCATAGCAAATCAACTTTTGCTTTCAGGATAGTTTTAATCAATTCATTCGGTTCAATCTCATTTTGCTTAATGCCAAAAACTTCCTGCATTTCCTTACTAACTGGGATCGATTTTGCGTTACGATTGAATACACCACCACCTTTAGAAATTAATTTCTTATCATAATCAGTCCAGTTAGATCGTGGTAAATAGAACAAACGTTCTCTTTCTTGATAACTGATTTCTGCATCTGGGTAAGGATCAATAAAAATATGGATATGATTGAATGCCCCTACTAATTTAATATGTTTGGAGAGCAACATACCATTACCAAAAACATCCCCTGCCATATCGCCAATACCAACAACGGTGAAATCATTGTTTTGGATATCCATATTGAGCTCATAAAAATGGCGTTTTACTGACTCCCAGGCACCTTTGGCAGTGATCCCCATTTTCTTATGGTCATAACCTACCGAGCCCCCAGATGCAAATGCATCCCCTAGCCAAAAGCCATATTCCAGGGAAATAGCATTAGCCAGATCGGAGAAAGTAGCCGTTCCTTTATCTGCAGCAACAACCAAATAAGGATCGTCTTCATCGTAACAAACAACATAAGCAGGCTTCACGATGTCGCCATCGACATAGTTATCGGTGATATCCAACAATCCACGGATAAATAATTGATAACAGCTAATTCCCTCTGCCATAATTTCTTCTCGAGAACCATTGGCAGGTAAATTTTTAGGAACAAATCCACCTTTAGCTCCATTAGGAACAATGACAGAATTTTTTACTTGTTGTGCTTTCATCAAGCCTAATATTTCTGTACGAAAATCCTCTGGACGATCAGACCAACGCAAGCCACCACGAGCGACCTTGCCACAGCGCAGATGTACTCCCTCAAATCGGGGTGAATACACAAAAATTTCAAACATTGGGTAAGGTTTAGGTAAACCTGGAATCGCCTTGCTGTTTAATTTGACAGAAATATAATTCTTTATATCCCCATTCCTATCAATTTGGTAAAAATTAGTACGTAAAGTTGCTGTAATAGCATGGATATATTGTCTAATTATTTTATCTTCATCGAGATTAGCTACGCTATCCAAATCCGTTAAGATTTCTGCAGAAAGTTCAGCAAATCGCTCTTCACGATCATCTTTTTGATCCGGGTTAAAACGAATTTCAAATAATTGGACTAATTTTTTTGCAATAATAACGTTATTATTTAAGGCGCTTTCCATGTATTCTTGGCTAAACGTAAAGCCGATTTGTTTAAAGTACTTCGCATAAGTCCGTAATATAGCAACTTCAAGCCAGTTGAGGCCACCTGCTAAAACCAATTGATTAAAACCATCATTCTCTGCATCGCCAAACCAGACTCGAGCAAAAGCAGTTTGGAATAGATCTTTAATCTCATCCACATCGAATTCGACATCCTTATTGTATTGCATTGCAAAATCATTAACCCAAGTGACTTTACCATCTTCAAATTTCAATGAGTAAGGACGTTCGCTAATTGCACGCAAACCCAAGTTTTCAAGGATAGGCAAAACATCAGATAAAGGGATAGTTGAACCATGTTGGTAAATTTTCAACCTAAAACTATTTTCTGACTCGTCCAAAGGTTTGTAGAAATTAATTCCTAAAGGGTCTTCAGGTGTCAACATCTCAATATGCTTAATATCATACACAGCAGTTCTGGCAGAAAAATTGTCGCAATAAGCAACTGGAAAAGCATTTCGATAACGAGCAAATAAGCTGTTAGCTTGTTCCTCACCGAAAGTTTCCTGTAAATGGTATTGCAGTTCATCTGTCCATGAACGCCCTGCTTCTATTAATTTTTTCTCAATTTCTTTTAAATCATACTCAGGGCAATTCTCTGGATTAATCTTAATGATATAGTGTATGCGAGCAAGAACAGATTCTGTAAATTGGGTAGAATAAGTAGTCTCTACTGCATTGAAACTTTCTTCTAATATCTGTTTCATCGCGGATCTTAGCTCAGTATTAACTCTTTCTTTAGGCACATAAACCAGACAGGATACAAAACGCCGATAAACATCCATGCGCGCAAACAAGCGAATTCGCTTTCTGTCTTGCATGTAGAAAATACCCATCGCTATTTCCAAAAGCTCTTCCTCTGTGCCCTGGATTAAATCATCACGTGGTAACGTTTCCAAAATATTTAATAACACTTTACCCGCATGGCTACGCGGATTTAAACGAGAATTCTCCATAATTAAGGCCACTTTACGGCGCAAAAAAGGAATCTGCTTGGGATTAGTGTGATAAGCAGCTGAGGTATATAACCCAATGATTCGTCTCTCTCCAATCACTTTGCCTTGAGCGTTAAATCTTTTAATTCCAATATAATCTGTATAAGCATCACGATGAACGCTGGCTAAAGTATTAGTTTTAGACATTACCAAAATTCGATGCGATAAAATAAACTCTCTAGCTTCTGGTGCCATTGCTGAAATATTACGAGTAACAGATTTTGTCACATTTTCACGTAAAAGGCCTAAACCAGTTTCAGGAATAGCTTGCAAAACTGTTTCTTTGCCTTTTTCCACCAATTCATAATCTCTCATTCCTAAGAAAGTAAAATGATGGTCTTCAATCCAATTTAAAAATGCTTTGGTTTCCTCAACCTCATTAACGTCTAATCCTGAAGAAGCTTTATCGATTTCTCCAATTGCTTCACGAACCTCCGCACGCATTTCCTCCCAATCTTCAACCACAACGCGGTTATCCTCCAAAGCACGCTCACATCCTTTATGCAATTCTTCAAGAATTTTATGATCAGTTTGACGATCGATTTCCAGGAAAATAGGCGCCTCATGAATTACGTCTTTATCATCAGTAATTTGATCACGCGGTAAAATAGCACAAACTCGATTTTCTTTATCACGCTTAACACGAATCCCTCCCATATGAATAGTTAAATGGGAAGCTAAACCCATTCGATGAATAACCAAACGAATAGAATCAACCAGGAAAGGCATATCATCACAAATGATTTCAACAACTGTATGGGTTGTTTGCCACCCGTGACGCTCAAAATCAGGGTTATAAATTCTTATCTTGGTTTCATGAGGTTTGCGCTCTTGAATCAAAGACCAAAAATTCACTACTGCACCATAAAGATCATCTGGCTCCCAGGAGTTGAGATCTTCCATAGCAACAGTTCCATATAATTGTTTAGCAAATTCGGCACAAAATGTTGCTTGTTCACCTTCCATCGTTTTTTTTATTCTATCGGCGATGGATTCGATTAATGCCCCTTTACCCTCTTCAAATTTATATGACATTGCTTACCCCGTCAGTTTTGCTCTTATTTTCTACAGCAAGTATTATTAATCATTAATTGCTACGGTTTTGGTATTCACGAACTCTAAAATGCCTTCTTGCGAGAGTTCGCGTCCATAACCTGAATGCTTTATTCCACCAAATGGTAATCGTGGATCAGAGGCTACTAATGCATTGACAAAACAGACACCCGCATCTATTTCATAAGTTGCAATGCGCTCTCCTTTTTCCAGATCACGTGTAAACACTGCAGCCCCCAAACCATACTGGCTTTGATTTGCATAGGCTATTGCCTCTTGTTCACTATGAACAGTAATCAGGGCGATTACTGGCCCAAACAATTCTTCATCAAAAGCAGGCATCCCTGGACTCACATGAGTGAGTAATGTTGGTGGATAATAAAATCCCTGGCTGTCAGGGATTATACCACCACGCAATAATTTAGCACCTTGTTTAAGCGATTTTTCTACTTGTTTATGCACTGTATCACGCAAGTCAGAACGAGCCAAAGGTCCAAGCGTAGTATCAGGATCAAGCGGATCGCCCATTTTAAATGATTCCATGTGATGGATAATACGCTGTGCTAGCTCTTTTTCAACAGAAGCCAAAGCGATAATACGTTTAGCAGCTATGCATACTTGGCCGCTATTATTAAGGCGTGAGCTCACAATACATTTGGCTGCTAAATCCAAATCCGCATCTTCTAATATTAAGTAAGGGTCGCTTCCTCCAAGCTCCAGCATGGATTTTTTTAAAAATTTGCCAGCCTGAGAAGCAACCGCTGTTCCTGCGCGCTCACTTCCAGTTAGAGTCACTGCCACAATATGTGGATTTGCAATAATTTTTGCTGCGCCTTCGTTATCAACAATCAAGTGTTGAAACAATTTTGGAGGAAAACCAGCTTCCATAAAGAGTTTTTCAATACAATTACCAGTCCCGGATGAAATTGGCGCATGTTTTAAAATAGCTGCGTTGCCAGCCATAATGGTAGGAACAGCGAAACGAAATACCTGCCAAAATGGAAAATTCCACGGCATGATTGCAAAAACGATACCTAAAGGGAGATGACATACTTTTGCCTTTTTCATTTCCGTATGAATAATTCTCGGTGCTAAATAGTTTTCAGCTTTCTCCGCATAATGCTCACATACCCAGGCGCATTTCTCTATTTCTGCTTGCCCAGCAGTCACGGGCTTTCCCATTTCAGTAGCCATTAATACAGCTAACTCTGCTTTTTTTTCTTTTAAAAGTTTTGCCAGGTTTAACATCATTTGCTTTCTGTCATTAAAAGCTGTTCGTCGCCATTGCAAGAATGTTCGATGGCCTTCCTCAATATGTTCATTCACTACTTTTTCAGTTAAACAATTATAACTTTGAATGACTTTTTCAGTTGCGGGATTAATTGTTTGAATTTTCATGGGCCACCCTGCAAATTATATGAATTAAAATGATAACTTTTCTTGCGCATCACTTTTGATTATTGATACTATTTTTATATTTTATGTTGTTTTGTAAAAACAGTGTAATAATCAAAATATTAATACAAAATAATATCATTAACACTAGGATAATTAATGAACTTAAGCAAACCACACTTCCACTCATTACAATATGTAGCAGCCTGGTCAGTGCATATATTTACAGCGAGTGCGGCATGCATTGGGGTCTTTACCCTGCAAAAAATTTATCAGCATGAGTATATTTTTGCATTATGGCTTATGGCGGTAACTGTTTTTATTGATGCGGTAGATGGAAGTCTTGCTCGTATGGTCAATATTAAACAGGTTTTACCTAAAATTGATGGCGCATTACTTGATAACATCGTCGATTATATTAATTACGTAGTGACGCCCTGTTTTTTCCTGCTCGTAAAACCAGATATGCTGCCCGAAGAATTTTCTGTGTTGATCGTCGCAGCGATTACGATTACCTCTGCTTATCAATTTTGCCAATCTGATGCAAAAACTCCTGATCATTTTTTTAAGGGGTTCCCATGCTATTGGAATATTACTATTTTCTACATGTTTCTTTTTAATACCTCAGCTATCGCTAATTCCCTAATTCTAGCTATACTTTCGGTGCTTATCTTTGTACCAGTGAAATATGTCTATCCTTCCAGGCTTGATTATTTAACTGAATCCAAAACATTAAAAATACTAATGCACTGTTGCTCCATTGTATATGGAATAAGCTCTATATGCTTATTAATTAATTATCCAGAAACTAACCATGCTTGGCTTATTTTATCAATGGGCTATGTAGGAATGTATTTGTATTTAAGTTTTTATCGAACCTACTATCCGATGATTAAAGCAAAAATCACAGCTAACAAGGAACTATAGCTTTCTTTTTTTATTTTGGCATAGACTTTGATTTTTTTATGATTAAAATAGCGGCTAAAATTTGCTTATTGAGGTATTTATGTTACATAGCTGTATTAAAACATCCCTTCTTATTACTGCCCTTTTCATGGGTAATGCCCAAGCTATTGGCGCATTTCCGAGAGGTTGTGAAGTCTCTGGATTTGGTTATAATCAAGACTACCTTATCTTAAACGAAACAGGTAAACAGACTTACTACTTAATTCAAAATCATTCTGATAGCAAAATTGAACTTGAACACCCAGCTTCTGAGGAAGCATTTATGAGTCCTCCGCTACATGCAACTTTAGAGCCCATGAACTGGGGGGCATTTGCTTCAGATGTTAAGAACTTAAACTTTAAATGCTATAAACATATTGGAGAAACTACGGCATCTGTTGAATGTCGTGATGTTTTAGATATATGCCAATATCCAAGAGTTCGTTTTGCGTTAAGCAATATGGGAAATTATTGGGTATCATTTAATAAATCACAAAATGCAATCATTCAAGATTCTGTTGATAAAGGAATTTATCTAAAATGGTAATTAAAAATGGCTAATATTTATGAGAATAAGTATATAGCCCTAGGGGTGATAGGGATAATAATTGGTTTTTTGGGAAAAACCCAATTATTCGCCCAACCCTATTATGTTATAGGTGCCACTGCACTACTAATTACTGCGATTCACTACCGGCTTTTTTATTATATTGCGCTTGAATTAATTTTAATTGCCGGGCATCTGGCCATTATATTTGGTAGTGGCCCATATACCCAATTAGCTCTTCCCGTATTATTATCCATTCAGCTTTTTATTTTTTATTTAGCGCTTGGTAAAAAAGAAAACTACTTTTTTTTATTTCTGGGAATTTGCGGTATCCCCTTCTTATCTATAGGGTTCGCTTTTACTGAACCATGGGAAGTTCTCGTTGGAAGTTTCTTTATTGCACTTTATTCTCTGTATAATGGATATAAGGGAGTTTACCCTGCTTATTTATGGGCAGTCCTTAACTCTATCTATATATTGCTTGCGCTTACTAAAATTATTTTATCCTGGTTGAAGGTATCTTAAAAATGCAGTCTTGATATAATCATTAAGGATAAAAAAAGGAGCATCACTGCTCCTTTTTTTACGAAGCAATGTTTTACTTAGCTGCAACAATTTCAACTTGCAAATTAGCAATTACATCGCTATGAACATGAACTTCAACGGTGAAATTTCCAATTGAATGCAAAGGACCTTCTGGCATTACAATTTCACGTTTGCTGATTTCGATATTTTTTTCGACTAGAGCATCTTTGATTTCGTTTACACCAACAGAACCATACAACTTGCCTTCATCACTTGCCATAGCACTGATCACCAAAGTGATATCATTTAATTTAGCAGCACGTTGCTCAGCTGTTGCTAATGATTGTTGTGCTTTCTTCTCAAGCTCGGCACGACGTTGCTCAAACACCTCAATATTTTTAGGCGTAGCAAACACTGCTTTATTTTGTGGTATTAAGAAATTACGACCATAACCGGCTTTCACATTAACTTTGTCACCCAGGTTACCCAAATTTCTCACTTTTTCTAATAAGATAACTTCCATCTTAATAACCCCTTAAATTGATTCTTTCACCCGTTCAGGGAGATACGATCTAAAATTAAATAAACTATCTAATGAGCCAAAAATGATGTAGGCGAATAATACAAAAGTTGGCTTTAACAATACAATTAGTAGTAAAAGAATAAATATTTTAAATTGACTTTTACGGGCCAAAATAAAATATGCCAAACCAAATCCAGATACCAGGAAATAGCAAAGTACAATGGGTAAGATATTAATTGCCAAAGGAACTTCATAATAAGCCCCCAAAGACACGCCCATAAGAACTAAAAAAGAAATTCGCCCACTACGAAAAGCTAAAAGTTCACTTTTAAAGCCACCTGGCATAAATAATTTAGCCTGAATTGAACGGGCAAACATTACAGAAATAATAGCTGAAACAATAGCGCTTAATATCTGAATCCCAAAAAACAATTGTGCTAAATTTAATGAACTGATGCTATCCATACCAGCATCAACTAATTCCTCATATTGCATCAAAACAGATTTAAACTGATTAAACTGATTAATGATAAAATCAGGAATTGTTAGTTGAATTAGCAAACAACCTAAAAAAGCTTGTACTAAAAATACTCCGAAAACTACCTGCCATTTTTCAGTTTTGCGTAAAGCAATTGCTGCAAAATAACATGGCATGTAAGCAATTAAAGTATTAACTATAGCACTAGATATTGGCACTAACATCATTAATGGAACAGAATGAATCACGAGCCCTGGCAATAAGACATCTAAGCCAGATCTGGCACCTTTTCTTAAGGTGATCAGACTGACTAAAGCTACTGAGAGCCAGGATGCAAAAGGCAACAAGGATAAAATAGCAGTATATACAATGGCCTGCTTCTTATTTTCTAATAATGCCTTACATTGTCTTGTTAACAAGTCGCCCGTGCTCATGAATACTATCCATGGCTATCGCAATAAGGTAGCAAGCCAATAAATCTTGCATGCTTGATTGCTTTAGCTAATTGTCTTTGAAAACGAGTAGGAGTACCTGTGATACGGCTTGGTACAATTTTACCTGCTTCAGAAATATAACTTTTTAACAAATTAATATCTTTATAATCAATTTCGTTGCCGCCTTCTGCATTAAAACGACACATTTTTTTTCTACGAAAATATGCTGACATACTATTCTCCTAATTAAGATGCTCTATCTTCTTTCTCTTTCTTCTTCAAAACAGACTCTGTAGTTATCGCTTGCTTTTGAAGAGTGATTAAATTTCTTAAAATGGCATCATTAAATTTAAATGCATTCTTAATTTCTTCAAGAGTATCAAGAGAGCATTCGATATTCATCAGAATATAGTGAGCTTTATGTACGTCATTAATCGGATAAGCCAATTGACGGCGACCTAAATCTTCTTTACGGTGAATGATTCCCTTGTGCTTGCTAATAATTCCCTCGTAGCGCTCAAGCATTGCTGGAACTTGTTCGCTTTGATCAGGGTGCACAAGAAACATAATTTCATAATGTCTCATAGTTTCTCCTTATGGATATAGCCTTCTGCTAGACATGAATACAGTAAGGCAAGGTTTAAAAAAAGCTGCCAATTGTAACCTTTTTAAGCTTTAATGACAATGATATTGCATAATTTTGTTGACTCACTATTCTTGACAAGGATTTATAAGGTTTTTTTATCAATTTCCACTTAATTTGTAGTGACAACCACTTGTAAATTGGTTAACGTTCTTAAAAGAAATTTTCATTGTAAACAATGAAGTTACAAATAAATGAGAAAAGAGGTTTCTTAATGGATATACTTTCTCTTCAGTTTGAAGAACCTTTAATAATCAATATCAACGATACTATTGTTAAAATTTTTGCTTTTAAGACCCAGGAACATGGAAATATTAAATTTGGTGTCGAAGCGCCCCGATCTGTAAACGTTCATCGGGAAGAAATTTTTCATGCGATTAAACAAAAACAACTTTTAGAAACAGTTGAATAAGTCCTTAAATGGATCAAATGTTCGCGCGATGTATTAAAATAACTTCTGGCTTGATAGTAGCCCTGTCCCTTTTTGCTTTTTTGGTAAACCATCTGTTTTATGACTATCCTGGTAATAACTACTTTCCGGATAATGTGATTCTCCTGGCAATCTTATTAGGTTTATTTAGCTTGGGAATAAGGATCTGCTTTACTAAAGAAAGTAGCTTATATCGGATCAGCTGGGAATTACTTTATCTTTTTGGTGTAATGGCAATTATCGCTTTAGCAACTGATGCTGTTCAACTTACTCCCTTTCCACCTATTGATAGAACCATTCTCAATCTGGAAGCAAAAATACATGTTGATATGAGCGCCATTGTGCGATGGATTAATAATTATCCTGAACTAAAAAGGCTGCTGAACTTTATTTATGACAGTTTGGCTTATCAAATGAGTGTTATCCCATTAGTAGTTATTTTCACTTGCCGCTTTCATTTGCTTAGAGAATATTATTTTTATTTAGTGTGTACTACGCTTTTAGGTTTTAGTTTCTACTATTTTTTTCCTACTACAGCACCAGCAAGTGTGCTTGACCCATCGCTTTTCTCTATTGATCAAATTGCTACAGGTTTAAAATTTCAACAAATTCATCAACATACTCTACCAACTACTAATGCAGGAGGGTTAATCGCACTCCCCTCTTTTCATGCAATTTGGGCTATTTTATGCGTTAACTTACTTAAAGAGTGGCGAATTCTATGGGGGATATTAGCGGTTATAAATACTTTTCTGATTGCATCCTGTGTTTTATTAGGCTGGCATTATTGTATAGATATTATTGGTAGCATTATTATTCTGCTAATAAGCTATTGGTTGAAAAACTCTTGCTGCTCAAAAGAAAGTTTAAATTTTTAGATTAGCTCCTTTTCATCCTACTTATTAATAACTCTAACGGATGTGCCAACCGGCACTAATCGATAGAGTTGCTCAATATCATTAGGAAACATTCGAATACAACCCGCACTTATTTTAGTACCTATCCCATCGTTACGATTAGTACCATGTATCAAGATAGCCGGCCATCCTAATCGTAAAGCATATTTTCCCAAAGGGCTGTAAGGACTTGCTGGAAAGACCTCTGGCAAGGGATCTCCATTTTTCATCGCTTCAGCTTGCACTCTGGCAGTTGGTCGCCATTGCGGATTGACTTCTTTAGCTATAATTTTAGTCACACCTAAGGGAGTTTCCCAACCTTCGCGCCCTATTCCGACTGGGAACGTAATCACTACATTCTCATCTTTAGGAAAATAATATAAACGATAATCCGCTAAATTAATTACAATGCCTTGGCGTGGTGCTTTGGGTAAAATGAACCGCGAAGGAATAACTATTTGTGTATTAGCAGGCAGAGAATGACTTTCATCCAAATGGGGGTTTGCCTTTAATAGTTCACTATACCCCATATCAAAGCGTTTACTAATTTCATCTATCGTTTCATTGGGCTCTGCAGTTGCATACTGAATGTTGCCGACAACATCCCCGGTTGCGGGTAGAACTAAAGTCATCGCGGGAAGGGCTTGCCAAAAAAAACAGCTAACAAAGAAAAGGCGTTTTAAATTTTTTTGATTCATTTTTAAAGTATAAGCTAGGCCTTGTGGCCCAGCATTTTATTTGTTCAGGATTTGTTGGGCCAAGACCCAACCTAGATGCTAATTATAGGCTCTCATCCACTTTGAAACGTTCACCATATTTTGACTCAAGGGTCTTAAATAAGTGTTCCAAAGTATTTGAGCCAAAGTCTTTAGCATAATTCATTGGTCCACCACGGAAAGGTGCGAAACCTGTTGCAAAGATCATACCAGCATCCAGTAAATCGGCATCAGCAACAACACCTTCACGCAGGCATGCGGCAGATTCATTCACCATTCTCAGAATTAACCGATCAGCAATATGTTGATCTTTTACTATTTCTGGACTTTTCTTGATGGGTTTACCATTTTTATATTTATAAAAACCTTCGCCAGTTTTACGACCCAATTTACCCTCTTTTACCATATCACGCAGTTTTTGAGGTACAGTGCCACCAAAATGCCCGGTTAAATTTTCAGCCACAGCCAAACACACATCCATGCCCACGGTATCTGCCAATTCAACTGGCCCCATAAACATACCGAACTCCAAAGCAGCCTCGTCAATTGTCTCAGCACTATATCCTTCTTCTAATAATTGAACACATTCCATTAAGTAAGGCATCAATACTCGATTCACCAGGAAACCGGGGCTTGACTTGACTGGCAACGGTAATTTTCCAATTTGATTGACGAAAGCACATGCTGCTTGCTCTACTTTTTGTGCGGTTGTTCCGCTACTAACCACTTCAACCAAATCCATTTTTGCCACAGGATTAAAGAAATGAATTCCCACTAGACGCTTGGGATTAGTCATTACACTGCTCATTTCATCCAAAGGAATACTGGAAGTGTTACTCGCAATAATGGCATCTTTAGGAGCTAATTTTTCAACCTGTTTTAGAATTTCCTGTTTTACCGCCAAATTTTCAAAAACAGCTTCAATAATGACATCCGCACGTGCTATCCCGTGTCCTTGCGGATCAGGAATCAAGTTATCCATCGCAGCTTGAATCAAGCGTGGTTTGCGTAATTTTTTCTTATATAAAGCTGCAGCCCGAGCAATAGCCGGAGCAATTTTTTCATACGATTGATCTTGCAAAGTAACACGTAAACCTCGTAATGCGCACCAGGCAGCGATATCACCACCCATCACGCCTGCACCAATAACGTGCACGTGCTGGGCTTTAAAATCACTGTCTTTGGCAAAGCTCTTTAAACGTTCTCTTAATCCAAAGGCACGAATCAAGTTTTTTGAAGTACTACCATGAGTAATTAATTGCTCTATTGAATCAATTTCTTTCAAATAGGCTCTATCTCCCATACCACCTTCTTTTTCCCACAAATCAATAATGGCATAAGGTGCTGGATAATGTTCCTGACGTACACGTTTAGCAACTGTTTTGCGCATTAATGGAGCCAACAGCTTTCTTGCCCAAAGCATATTAGTCAGGCTCTGCAAAAATGAAGGTTTATGTTTTGGTGGTTTATTCTTGATAAAATAAACTGCCGCGCGCTTTAATTGACGTACAGGTACGACTTCATCCACCATACCCAATGCTTTGGCTTTGGCTGCAGCCACACTGCTACCAGTTAAAATGATCTGTGATAAAGCATTAAATCCACCTATCAATTGAGGTAAACGAACGGTACCACCCCAACCAGGATGAATCCCCAGCATCACTTCAGGTAAACCGATACGTGTATCTTTTTCATCCGTGGCTACTCGATAAGTACACGCCAAAGCTAGCTCATAACCTCCGCCCATGCAAAAACCATCGATCATGGCAACAGAAGGAATGGATAAAGCCTGTAGTCGGGCATAAACGGCCTGTCCTTTACGCAAAAAATCGACTGCTTGTGCAGGAGTTTCAAATTTGGAAAACAAAGTCACATCAGCGCCAGCAATAAAACCTTTTGCCTTAGCAGAATAAATAATCAGACCAATTGCATTTTTATCTTGAGCAATTTCATGAAGAAGACTATTGAGCTCATCTAAAACCTCTTCATTCACGCTATTAACGCTAGTATCTTTTCTATCGAGCCCTAACCATACAATATGATCACTGTCGCGTTGCAAATCCCAATGTTTATAATTACTCATGTCCTTTCACCTCTGTCACTCGTTCCAGATACATTGCTCCACCTTGTCCACCACCAATACAAATGGAGGCCATACCTCGTAATTCATTTCTTTGTTCTAATGATTTTAATACATGTAATACGATACGAGCCCCACTTGAACCAACAGGATGCCCTATCGCTATTGCGCCACCATCACGATTTAATTTATCCATAGATGGTGCTCCAAATGCCTTATCCAAACCTAATTGTTTCTTGCAATAGTCATCATCGTCCCATGCAGCAAGGCAACCTAAAACTTGGGCAGCAAAAGCTTCGTTAATTTCCCAGCAATCAATATCGTTTGCTTTTAAATTATGTCTTTGCATAATTGGAGTCGCAGCATGAACAGGGCCTAATCCCATTTGTGAGGGATCAAGTGCTGCCCATTGAGAATCCACAATTCTGCCTATCACTTTTAAACCGTGTTTCTTAACTGCGTCTGCACTGGCTAATAATAATAAACAGGCACCATCAGTTACCTGTGAACTATTACCTGGTGTAACCATACCATATTTCTTATCAAAATAAGGCTTTAATTT
>CAZTYT010000014.1:0-15354 GCA_964618245.1 uncultured Legionella sp.
GCCGTTGCTCATCAGGAGCAACTTTTGGGATACAAAGCAGTGGGCGTTTTTCCTCATAATGCTGAGATAAATTTAAATCCCCATCAAGGAATTGTTGTTCTTCTTGATGCGGCAACGGGAAAAGTTAAATGCATTTTAGACGGTAGCTTTATTACTGCAGTCAGAACCGCTGCGGTTAGCGCTGCTGCCACTGATTTATTAAGCAGGGCCAATGCAAAAACAATAGCACTAATTGGATCTGGGTGCCAAGCGATAGAACATGTAAAGGCAATTTTGAGGATCAGACCTATTGAACGAATTTATGTTTACAGCCGAACCCAAAAATCATTTGCCAACCTTGTCGATAAATTAAATCAATATCCTTTTGAAATTATCTTAAAAGCCACACCACAAGAGGCAGTAGCGCAAGCAGATATTATAGTCACATGTACTGCTTCTAAAAAAAGTCTGCTATCTATTCATGATTTCCCTGAAGGGGCACACATTAATGCGATTGGCGCTTGTCGTCCTGGAGAGCAGGAAATAGCTCTATCAAATCATAGTTTACTTAAAATATACCTCGATTCAGAAGAATCTTGTATGCTTGAAAGTGACGAAATTATCCAGGCATTGAATACCCAAGCGTTAGACAAAAAATCAATTATGGGTGAACTCGGAGCCTGTTTATCTAATCAGATTCCCGGCAGAAAAAATCAAGAAGAAATCACTTTTTTCAAATCCATTGGGTTGAGTATTGAAGATGTATATGCAGCAGAATGCTTTTACCAAAAAGCAAGAGAACTTAATATAGGACAATCTGTAACACTATGAATGAACACTCTAACGATACTAATTTCAGCTTAAGAACCCCGCTACTCCCTTTTTTTTCCTTTAACGCTGAATTGCATGCTAACCTTTATCTTAAGCCTGAAAATCTGCAACCATTTGGTTCCTACAAAGTACGAGGCATTGAATCTTTATTCGAAAATATTTCTGAGCAAGAATTAAAGAAAGGTGTATCAGCAGCTAGCGCTGGAAATATGGGCCAATCACTAGCATTCATGGCTAAAACCAGAGGCATTCCTTGTACTATTTATGTTCCTGATACAACACCAGTTATCAAAAAAGAGCGCATAAAAAAATTAGGTGCCAATCTTATCGAATTACCTTTTAAAGAATTATGGCAATTTATTACGGATCCGCCTTTATTATCAAATGAACCTTTTTTTGTTCATCCTGTTTTTACTGAAGCTTTATTAATTGGTTATGAGAATATTGCAAAAGAAATCATTGCTGATTTACCAGAAGTTGATGCCGTGGTCATCCCTCTTGGCGTGGGAGGACTCTCTCTTGCTATCAGTCGGGCAATTAAACGATTAAAACCGCATGTTGCTATTTTTACCTGCGAACCAGAAACAGCCGCTCCGATGAAAGCCGCTTTAAAAAATGGCGGCCCTATCCGGATTCAACCAAAACCATCCTTTGTTGATGCAATTGGCACTCCAGAAATATTACCCTATGTGTTTGAACAACTTGCACCGATTATTACCGATAGCAAAGTTGTACCACTGGCTGATATAAAAAAAGCGTTGGAAACATTGCTTATAAATAATAAGTTGCTCTGCGAGGGTGCAGCAGCTTGTAGCTTTGCTGCAGCAATTAATATTGCTCAAGAAAGTTCTTATCAAAATATCGTTTGTATATTAACTGGTGGCAATTTATCAACTGACTACCTAAACTTTCAATTTCCCAAACAGAACTAAATAAGCATGGTATCCTGATTATAATTAACCAGGATACTTACTTTTTTAACAGACTCTAAGATAGGCCATTGAATATTGAAATTGAGCACTCTCAGGCACTCCTAATACCACTGTATCACCCGAATTCAGCTTTCTTTCTTTGATAAGCTTATCGAGGGTAGCATAAATAGACGCCGATCCGATATTACCAATTTCTGATAAACAGGTATAAAAATTTTCCTCAGAAAGATCAAAACCGATGCTATTCAATCCATGAAGCAATTTATCATAAAAGTACATTGAAGAAATATGTGGTAAAAAATAATTTATTTCTTTGGAAGTTATTTTATGTTTGTCCATACAACGTTTAAAAAAATCCATGGATTTAGGAATAATATTTTCCAAAATCCGAGTATCTTGTTTAATCGAAAAAACACTGTCATCAACCCATTGCTGACTATTCATTATTTTCCAGGATTTTAATTTGCCTTCTTCATCTTTTATACATCCTTGATACATGCAGCTAGGTAGTAAATTGGCATAAGACATGGATTCTATCCACTCAATTTCAAGACTGATACCTGATACTCCAGGCTCATCTTGTAATAAAAAAGCTCCTGAACCATCTGAAAGCATAAATCTTAAAAAATCTTTCTCAAATGCAATAAAACCATTATGGTTTAACTCTTGTAATTTGGCTTGTTCAATTTCAAAAATATCTGAACGTAATAAAGGCGACACCAACTCAGAACCTGCAGTAATGGCATTAGCGACTCTTCCTTGCAATAAAGCCAAATAACTAATTTCTAACGCATGCATACTAGAACAACAAACTCCAGCAGAAGAAAAAACAGGTATGGAGCCCACGCGATCCAACATGGAGTGCACTTGTAAGGCATGACTAGGAATTAAAGTGTCCGGGGTAGAAGTACCTGCAGCCAGCATTTCCAATTTTTCGGGACGAAAATTATCATCAAATAATTGATTTATCGACTCCAAGACCAACTCAGCATTTGTATGGGTAAAATGTCCCTCATCATCTATTGCATAATGCCTATTAGTAATTCTGTTGTTTCTTAATACAATTCTCTTGGCCCGAGAGTGATGATGCCCAATTTCCCCTAAATATTTTTCCATTTCTTCATTGGAAACTGGCCTATTAGGAAGAAAATGAGCTGTCTTAGTAATGTAGACTTTTTTCATATAGCCTCCGCTATAACAAAACTCAATAATGTCTATAGCGATCCATGCATAAACTACGATTTGGAAGTATTCAGCAGCACCATAAATTAAAAGAATGACCGAGAATTTTCCTAGCATCCTACATGTTATAAAGCGTCTTACTTTCCCCTTTTGAGTTTACCTCGAAATTAAACATATAGGTAAAATTATAGACAATTTTAGAATAAAAAGTTTTTTGTAGAAAAATAATTTTTTAGACAACATCTTATCTGCTATTAATTTATTGAAATAAAAGTATAAATTTTTACTTCAAATTGCTAAATTCATCTTTTATCCTATGCAGCACACAAAAAAAGTGATTTTCAAAAAACTGAACCTACTCAGATTAATCCCTTCCCTGTTCCCCATTTTAGGAATAAAAAAGCTCTCTCATCTGCTCACAATAGATAATAAAATGCGGCTGCGTTTGTGCATACTCTTGTAATGGTGAAGGAATAGGTGAATAAAGAATATTGGCCAAGAATGCATAGATACAAGCATCTATACTCGTGGGCTCATCTCCAAAACAGAAATTATTTTTTGCTAAAAAAACACTTAAAACATGTAAATCTTCGACACCCAATTGGTAAATTTCTGTGGCATTGTGTCGCCCTATGCCTTGATGATAAAGGTCACGAACCATCTTTTTGCGAACCAGTTTAGGAATAAAATAGCTAAGTGGTTTTTTTAAATGACCAAAAAAAGCCTCTTGGGTTATGGGCCAATAATGATAATCAACCCAACGTGAATAAATAAGTATCCAATATAAATGCTCTTCAAGCATACGTTTTAGGGCTAAAGCCGATGCTTTCTGTTCTTCGGTTAAATGAGCATCCAGCGAGATGTCATAGTGTTGTTGTAAATATTCGATAATAAAACCACTATCTGCAATTTTCCTGCCATTATCACTAATCACTGGCAATTTACCTTTGGGGCTTTTCTGTGGATTGGCTACAGGAACAATTTCAAAGGGTAGTTTAGCCATTCGTAAATAAGTTTCCAGCTTCATGCAAAAAGGACTGGCATTAGGCAGAGACCATAAAGATGGAAATTGATAAAGTTTAATCATGATAAATTTTTAGTGGTGATATTAATTCATCATAGCAAGTTCTGGCATTAAAAATGAAGCGCTTTATTCTTGTTTTTTATGCACCGGAGAATTGAGTATGTCTAAAATCTTATCCTTGAAATGGCTCATCAGAAATTTTGAACCTTCTTTTGATAGATGAGTACCATCGGAATAATAAGGCTGGACAAGACTATCAGCCGTTCGACAAAGACCTTTTTTACAAAACACCTCATAGGGGTTAAGAAAATAAACATTCTTTTTTTGAGAAGCATAGAAGGCTAGAACCTTATTCACGTGCAAAGCCGCTTTATTTAGGCTTTCATCTTCTAGTAATGAACAATTAGTCTGTTTAAACCATTTTAATCCCCCCCAACAATCCATAGGCCGATATTGGGAGCCAGGAACATCACCGATAATCAGTAATTTTTTATTACCTAACAGGTTTAATAGCTTATCCAAGGCAGTGAACAAGGGTTTAAAATCCTGATAAGAAGTCATTGAGCTGGTATTAATATTCAGCGAACGATGATCTTTTAGGTAAGCAGCCTTATCAAGCTGCATGGACCAAAAAGCAGAAAGCATAAGAACACTTTGTTCATTGGTGGCATGGATCCTACTTAAAGCCTCTTTATAAGCGACTCGTGCGCTTGCGTCATAAAGCTTTTGATTTTTATCCAGACGAGTTATTCCCGGGATTAATAATGAGCTCGCGTATTTACCTGCTCCACCACCAGATACCGTAAATACGGTTAATTGGAAAGGTTGGGCTATCTCATGCACCATACCTTCATCTAACATGCCAACATGACTATCTCCCATCATCACAATCTGCGCATGCCCTGTCTCACCTTGGTGGATAAGCCCTCCTGAAAATTCGGCTCCGCCCCAATTTTTAAGATGATATTGACTAATATCATCTATTTTAAGCAATTCAGCAGGTGCATTAACTCGCCAAACCCAACCATGACTTTGCCCAATAAAAACACCAAAACAAGCCACTACCAAGGCTACACTTAAACCTTGTGCAATGGGTTTTAAAGAAATATTTTTTTTCGCATGTCTTGTCTTTCTAAAAGGCTGCTCAATAAAATAGTACATAAAAAAAGCCGTCAAAAGTGCGATAGCTATTACGAGGATTTTTTCATTAAAACCAAGCTCAAATGCTAATCCGCAATCCAAGTGATACGTTTTTAAAAAAGTAATGAGCGGCCAATGAATCAAATAGAAAGAATAACTAATCAAACCCAATTGCCTTGCGGGTGTACATCTAAAAAGATATCCAGCATACTTTGCAGCACCGGCATAAATTACCAAGGCTGCTCCAATGCATGGCATCAGCGCATTATAACTGGGAAAAACTATCTCAGAACTATAAGTGAAGATAGCAGTAAGGATTAGCCCCAGACCTAAAAAGCATAAAATTTCTTTAAAAATAAAATTCAACTCATATTTCAGCAAAAATACCACAAAAGCACCGATACAAAACTCAAAAGCACGGTATTGCGCCAAATAATAAAGGGCAATCGACTCTGTATTTTGATAATACAAATTAAGCCCAAAACTAATAGTGAAAAACAGAGCAATAGTAACTAATTTTTTCCTAAGAAATTTACAGCCCAAAAACAAGACAAGCGGAAAAAAGATATAAAATTGCTCCTCAACCCCTAACGACCAAGTATGAAGCAAAGGATTTGATTGAGAAAAAACATCAAAATAACCCGCCTGATTTTTAAAAAATATGTTGGAAACAGAAAGAGCAGCAAATGCCAGAGATTTACCAAATACTATAAAGGAAGCTGCATTTAATAATAATATTCCTGCGACTAAAGAAAGAAATAAAGTAAAAAAAAGAGCAGGGAAAATTCGTTGGACTCTACGTGCATAGAAGTTTAAAAAGTTAAAACTGGCAGAATCTAATTGTTGTGTAATGATATTTGTAATTAGAAAACCACTGATTACAAAAAAAACATCAACACCGACAAACCCTCCCTTAAAAAGGGTAAAGTCCAAATGACATAAAAACACAGAAATAACTGCTAAAGCTCTTAGGCCATCAATGTGTTTATAATAAAGATTATGCACTACTTCTACTAAGACAAAAGAACTAATGCGTAATTTTATCCTAAACTGGTTACGATTTGCTATAAAAACATAGGAAGTAATCTATCGTCTAGCATTGGCTACAATAGAAAGGATAACCATGGCCATACCGCCCATTTGAATCAAGCTTAGTTGTTCACCCAATACTACCCATGCAAGAATTATTGTGACCAAAGGCATTACTGCTGTGGATAAAGAAGCCGTTAAGCCATCTACCTTTTGACAACCAAAATACCAAAAAACATAAAAAAGCCCCGAACTTAAACCCAGAATAGTTAAAATGAACCACGCAAAGGTAGAAATCACAGTCTCTCCCCAATACCCTAAACTCATAGCAACTAAAAAAAGAGCGTTAATTCCGTTAAGTAACGATGAAATAAGAAACACCGGCAACGCATTGAAATAGATTTTACTTAAAATGTAATAAGCAGCCTCAGGAAAAAGCGATACAATAATAATAAAATCCCCCCGAAAAGAATGCATTGATTGGGCTCCATGAAGTTTATCTGCTGCAATTACGATTAATCCCAAAGTGGCCAAACCAATACAAACTATTTTTTGGCCAGAAATTTTCTCTCTCAAGATGAGCCAGGACATAAGCGCAATAATGGCTGGTAAAGCACTGGTAATAATGCCTGCCGCATTGGCATCTGTATAATGAAGCCCCCATAACATCAGACCATTAAAAAATATTCCAGCAGTTAACGCTTGCCCTAAAATAAAGAACCAATCCTTTCGTTTTAACTGGGAGCAATAAAAAAGAATAGAAACCTTCCTTGCGGGTGAAAGATAATGCAACCCTAATAAAAGTATCGAAGCCAGGGAAAAACGCAGCGTTAAGATTAAAAGGACAGGAATGGTAGTCAAGACATATTTGGAGAATACGATATTAACTCCAACCATGATTTGCGCCAAAATAACAAAAAACATCCCTTCCCAAAAGTTCTTTTTCATATCTAACTCTATTTAACCGATAAGCTTTTAAGCTTACCAAGAGCCAGATTAAACCGTCTTATCCATTTGACGCATATTGTTTGCCATTAACGTCCTTGTTCGCCATTGGGATGGGGACTCCCCCATTAATTTATTAAAACATCGGCTAAATGCGGAGAGGTTCTCATACCCCACTTTAAACGCAACTGTTTCAACGGGCAGATGATTTCGAGCCAATAATTGCTTGGCATAGTGTAATTTTTTCAACCGCCAATAGACCGCAATACTACAGCCCATGGTTTGTTTAAAACGACGTTGTAATTGGCTGATACTTAAATGACAAAAACCTGCCACTTTAGCTACCTCAACAGGTTCTGTAAAATAGTCGTCTATCCAGTTTTTAGCCTTAACAACAACTGCATCCTGTTCTATCGGAATGGCTCCTAATGAAAAGTGCAGTAGCAATTGATTAATTAATGAATCAGTAAAAAAATTGTTTTCCTCTTCTAATAAATAATGCTGGATAAATTGAATTAATTTTTTAGTGCTGTTACTGATTTGAAAGGAATGGGATTTAAAATGATACGCTGGCAAAGACCCGGTAGAAAATAAGTCCAACACTAAAAAAAGATTGTGCTCACTTCCAGCAAAACTATGCTGCTCACCAGGTGCAATATAAATACCAACGCGCTCATCCACTATCCCCAAATAGCTACCTGCCTCCAATTCCATTGACCCGGCAAGTGGTAATAACAATTGTGCAAAATCATGGGCATGACTGCGATTTTCAGTACAATAAGAACGTAGCTCTATCCGATTAGCCATCGAAAATGCCTATTAGCAACAAGTAAAAACAAAGCATCATACCAAATATAAGGCGAAAAAGAAGTTTGCACTGCAAAGTGTATAGGATTATGCTTGCGAACAGATAGAGAGGACTTCTATTGTAGTAATTTTTATTAGGAGCAAAGGATGCACAAACCAATCAATCTTCCAGACTTATGCAGAAGATTGTTATTTTTATTATGCTTGGCCTATGTTAATCAATTAGCAGCAATGCAGCCCTTATTATCCAGCAATCCCCCAAGCGTTGGTAATTTTTCCCTGCCAACGTCCCAGCAGCCTGGACCATTTTTTTCTTTTGGTCAAAATATTGTGGATAAACATCAATGGATCGCGTCCTTTAACCCCAATTACTTATACAGCCAAACCCAGCGTATTTTAGATGTAACCCCCTCACTACTTTATGGGGTAACCGACTCTGCTTCGTTAATGTTTACCCTCCCTTTTGCTTTAAGCTATGAGAATGGAAATCAAAACCTGTCAGGGATAGGCGATTTAGCACTTGATTTAGAATATGCTTTTTATAATCATGGAAGCGCACATTACTCTGATCAGGCAACACTTATTTTCTCCCCTACTTTTCCGATAAGCAATTTGGATGAAACATCAAAAAAATTAAACCCAAATGCGCGAGTTTCCGGATTTTCAAGAAAAAATGCACCTTCAAGTTTTAATGCCATGACCTATTTTCTTGGCGCAACTTATTCACGGACAACCACCGATTGGTATGGTTTTATGTCCCCTGGTGTTTTATTGATAAGCCAGAAAGATTCTCTGCAGCAAGGCACACAATATTATTATAATTTGGGCTTGGGTCATCTCATTAAAAGCAAAGCAAAAAAATACATATGTATGGGACTTCTTGAAGTAAACGGCCAATACAGTGAAAAAACTAAAATATATACGCGAATTGTGCCTAATACAGGGGGTAATATTATTTATGCAACACCCTCATTCTGGTTTTCAACCCCAAAAACAATTTTTCAAGTAGGCATTTCTCTACCCATTAATCAATATTGGTATGGCAATCAAAGCAATATTTCCTATTACGTAAGTGGCATTTTTACCTGGACTATTCACTGAGGTTTTGACTTGAATATCTATCGGTTTAGCTCATAACAACGATACTATGTTTGAAAGTAATAGCAGCCGCTTCTATTAGCACAAACTCAGCGATCCAACTCAGTTTCGAACATGACTTTGTCAGACCAAGGTCATAAACATCAAGATAAACAGGAAGAATGTTTCCCCATAGAACAATAAAAAATCATTGGTTGTTCTCGGCTATGAGCCTTGGCTACTTATATTTTACGCTTAAACCAGGCCCACGTTTCCTTGATCTTTTCATTTTCAATACAATCAATAATTACCCCACTCCAGGCAATATTTGATGCAAAACAATCAATTACACTCACTACTTTATTATCTTCAGCAATCTGACTGATAATAGTTTCTTGATAATCAGGATATTTGACTAAAAAATTTTCCATGCATTTTCGCCATTCGTCAATTCCGATAAGAGTGATATTATGGTGATTACTTTGTTGATGTTGAATACAATTTTTATCATACACTTCCGCTAAGTTGTTAAAATCTTTTGTAGCCCATATCAAAGCTGCTTTTTGAACTAATAATTTGTTTTCAACAGACATAAATTTCTCTAGGATAGAGGTTTTGGTAAGTAGCCAATCATATCAAGTAGGAGGATAGATGTCAGATCATGTTTTTGTTGTTTCCGAATGGTTACCTAAAGAAGGTTGTGAGCAAGCTTCATGGTTAAAATTTAAAGAACTTATGGCATTAACTTTAGAAAACGAGACAGGATGCATAAGGGCACATGCAACCAAACAAATTCCCCATCCAGGTGCGCCAGGCAAATCAAAATATACTATTATTCCTCTACAAGAATATGTCGATTTAGATGCATTTAATATACATTGTGGTTCAGATTATGTTGCCCATGCGTTTAAAGAGTTAATCGAAAATGAAGAAACTGCTATGATTGAAGATTGGCAATGCAGATTATTCAGTGAAGATTAGAACGCTTTTTACTCAACACTATTGGCCTCACAATGACTATAAATTTAACTAGTTTAGTAGCTGTTATTCAATTACTATTCGTCCATAACGGATAACTTATGATGAATTTTCAAGCATTTGGAGGAAAAAAGTATGCCTTATAAGTTAATGGTAGGATTAGGTCATTATAAAAAGCATGGTTTTAAAGAAAATAAAAATTTAATTGATACCTTAACTCATGGACAATCGCCCGATTTTCTTTTTATAACCTGTTCTGACTCCCGGATTGTTCCATCGGGTATCACTCGTACCACAATGGGCGATTTATTTTTAATACGTAATGCAGGCAATATCATACCGACTGATTTTTCCCTTCCTTCCGGTGAAGCAGCTACCATTGAGTTTGCACTAAAAAAACTTAATATAAAAGATATTATCGTCTGTGGGCATTCCGATTGCGGTGCAATGAAAGGATTACTAGCCCCAGAACTTCTGGCTGAATTACCCTTTGTTTCTTCATGGTTAAGCTACTATGCCCAACCCGCTGTAGAACGGGCCAATCAAAAACATCCTGAACCGATTGATTCCACGTTAAAATTATCTCACGTCACAGAAGAAAATATTCTGTTGCAAATAGAACACCTAAAGGAACATCCTGCAGTTAAGGCAAAGCTTGAACGCAATGAATTAAATATCCACGGGTGGTTTTATAAACTTGAACTGGGTGAAGTTTTTATTTATAGCCACAATAAGGATAAATTTCTTCCTTTTAATGAGGCGGTCACTGAAACATTAAATAGTGAACCGGTTCTAAAAAAAATGCGTTCCATCGTGGAGGAAGAGGCAATGAAACACTTGGTAAAACAATGCTCTCCAAAAACATCAGACGCATATAAGTATCTTACTCATTTATTTACTCATCTTAAATTACAAGGCATCCGCATCATTTGGAAAGATATTAAGGAGGCCGTAACTGTAAAACTGTGGGAGGAGTTTGGTGGTTTATGTGATGAACAAGGAAATGATCCGAGATTCATTGCTCTGATAGAAAAATGTCCTGAAATTAAATTAGATAACTTGCACCAATTCCATAGAGAAATTCAAGCCTCCCCTGGCTATCGAGAATTTTGTAGTCAAACCATGCGCAGTTTTTTCCTTCCAGTTCGCGAGGAGAATTTAGAAGAAATAATCCTCGGTTATCAGCCTTCAAACTAAGAAGCTTCAGCATAGTTTATCCATTCCCCATAGCAAAAATCCCCGCAGGATCGACTGCGGGCCCATTAACTGAGCTATTTTGATGGACAAGACATGAGAAATGGTTAAATTTTGTGAGTTTCTCAGGAGAGAGTCACCATGATTTGGAAAGAAAAAATAGTAAATACTTATTTTTTTCTCTTAACCTAATGGCTTTAAATCCATAAACCGATGGGATACGCTTTGAACCTTATCACTTTATACCCGTTGCTAGACATGAAAAAGCTCAAATTCGGAATAATAAGGATTGGTTTCATAAACATTTTTTAATTCTGAGTGGCATTGAAAGAAGCAATCAATATAAAAAGGATCGAATAACTTACCTTGGTTTTCTTTTAAGTGCTGCAAAATTGTTGCTTGAGGTATCAGTTTGCGATAAGGCCTATCGGTTGACATGGCTTCGTAGGTGTCTGCTATAGCGACAATTTTTGCAGGTACGCTAATTTCTTCCTCTTTTAGGCCATTTGGATAACCAGAACCATCTATGCGTTCATGATGCTGAAAAATGACTGTTTTAATATCCCAAGGAAAACTCAAATGTTCAATAATTTTAGCCCCAATCACCACATGGGACTTTACTATTTCATACTCATACGCAGTTAAATGTCTAGGGGTAACTAAATATTCTATGGGTATCGCAATTTTACCAATATCGTGCAATAAAGCACCATAATAGATGGAATTGAGTAAATTTAAATTGGTGATATTGGCTTTAACGGCAATATTTACTGCCAACAAAGCCACTCTTTTCTGATGACCAGAAGTATAAGCATCTCGAGATTCAACGATTTCAGAAATAGTAAGAATGGTGTCTAAAAAAGCTCTCTCAAGCAGCTTTTGTTTGATTTTTAGTTGATTGTTTAGAGTAATTTGGGACGTAATATCTTCCAAATAAACTATATAAATTCTACGGCTAACCAAGATATTCTTTATAGGCACAGCACGAATAATAAATGAACTCTCTTTAAAAGTTATTTCGGAGCGGGATTCAATATCTTGTTCCACAGTAATTTTAAAATAATCAGGCATAGCATTAGTTAGTGGACAGACTTTCCAAAAAGGAAAACCATCAGGCACTTTACCCGCCAAGTCAGTATATTTTTTATTTGCAAATACAACGATGCCGTCTTCATCGCATACAAGATTTGGAGTTTGCATCCCGCCCAGGACTTCAAACATTGTTGTTGCTAACTTTTTTTCTTCCTGATTCTTAAATTCCATTTTTAACAACTAAACTGGTTAACTATTAATCAAAATATAGACAAAAAAGGCAACTATAACAATAAAATTTACGCTAAAAATTGCTTAAAAATTTTTTAATTTGGCCTGTGCGTGAATCTTCATCTGCATTATTTATTTTGGCATCGATATTTGAATAGGTACCGTTAGGGAAGTTGACCGATCGCTTAAATAAACCAAAAAAGCTGGAACTGTGTTTGAGTGAGTGCCGGTGTATGGCTGCAAATAAATCATGGTTCGATAGACTTAATTTGGACGAATGCTTCTGGACCAAATCCCATGCTTTAGCACTTCTGCTATTAGGAAACACTTTTACATATAACTCTATTTCAGCAACAGTAAGCTGAGATTGAGATAACAAGGGGGTTTTTTGTTTAAAAAAAGATCGTTGACCTTGGTATAAGGCAGAATAAATTACTTTAAAAGCATTGATTTTTGTTTCTTCTGAGATCTCATCAGAGGAGCTTTTAGCGTTTCTTTCTGCTAAGTAACTTACCGTATCAAAACAGTTATAATCCAGATCACAAAAACCTGATCGGGGATTAACCTCCCCTCCCTTCCATTTTTTGCATTCATTAATCGTCTTTTTAAAAGCAGGGTTAAGTTTTTCAATTTGCTCAATTACGTTATCATAGGAAAGAGCTTGATTTTTAGGAATTAAAACACACTCGCCCATATTATCAAGTTCAATGTAATTTAAGTGACGGGTGGCTACTTGCTGTCTGTATTCCTTTAATCTAGGACAGCCTTTGATGACTATAAATCCATTTTCAGTAGTCATGTCCCAAATATTCTGAAAACCTTGAGCACCGTGGTAAAAATTACGCTCTGGATTATCATTATAAGCTTTATAATCGAGACACTCTAAAAAAGCTAATTGAAACCTGGATTGCAATGCTGCCGGTAATGGATGAGTGATATCAAAGATTAAATCGGGACTCTGAGCAGGATTTAGATCAATAGTATAAAAATTACTTTCACCTTGATGATGTTCCCCATTACAAAAACTATGCTTATGGGAGCAACCAACGACTACACCTTGACCATTGAATTCACTAATTGAGCGGCTCATCTTTATATTCTCATTTGACTCAGCTCAATTATAAAGCTTAAATATTAAGCAAATATTAACTTTAATCGCTAAATAATGCGTTCTTCACGAAGTACAGCACCAATATGGGCCTTCTGGATCAATTACAAATGCGCCAAAATAATGAATATAATAAATGTCTTTTTATTTTGCAGAATCAATGAAACTGAAAAACATGATATAATATAACCAAAACGATTAATAAAACACCAACTTATGACTTCTAATAAAATTGATGATGTTAACAGTGAAAAACTAATTTCTAACAACTCATTAGTGATTGTTGGTGCTGGAATTGGTGGTCTTGTGACAGCACTTACTGTTCTTATGAAATATGACTCATCACTACACACCATCGACAATATTGTAATTTTAGAAAAAAGAGCTGAAATTCATTCTGCTATTCGACCTCAGATAGTTCATCTTAATAAGGAAAATATTTCTTTTTTCAATCAATTCCTAGAAAAAAGCACGAACCTAAATGAAGAAGATATAAAATTTTTAACTGCGATAGAACAAAGTAATGAGCATATTGCACTTAAAGATATTCAAAAATTTATCAAGAGAAGAATCTCCGAATATTCAAATTGCCCTTTGTCCATTCTGTATGAATCTACTTTAAGCCAGGCTGATTTTAAAAATGGAAAAATTACGGTGGAGACGACTACTGCACATGGAGTTCAACAATCGATAATTCTTTGTAAATATTTAGTTGTTGCTGATGGCAGTAATAGTCCAACATTGAAAACCCTTACAGAAGCTGGATTTCCAGAAGTATATCAAAAGAAATTTGAATCAAAATTTAAACACCTGGTAAACGGAACTTTCATTGTAAAACGAAAAGATAACTCTCAATTTGCATTACCTAATGAAAAAGTTTTTCAAATTATAATTCCTGGTAACAACAGTATGCACTACTTGGCTGGAATTATCTATTGGAATAGAAGCTCATGGGAAAAAAGCCATGAAAAATCAGTAAAGATTTTTATTACCATGGGTATTCCATTACAAATTTATCAAAAGTTTCAGAAAAATATAAACTCATCAATACCATTTTTACGACAATGCGCTCAGTATTTATATAAAGATACTGAATTCATGGTCGAACCTGTTAAACCAAGTGCTAAAGCAGGCCTTGCAAAAGATAATCTAAAATTTCAAACATTTCTTCGTGATTTTTGTCAGGCGAAATCGCCAATATTCACCCAAGATCAAATCAAAGTAATACCAATAGGGAATGCATTTGTTGATCCTGATTTTCTTCAGGGTGCAGGGGCTAATTTTGCCATATCGCAAGGATTTAACTCTGGCCTACTTATTACAGGCCAAAATGATGAAATAAATTACATTAAGACAGTTAATGAAAACGCAGAGAGACACTTGGAACAGACAAAGGACATAGAATTCTTCTGTTTCTCAGGTTTTAACGAAAATTTATTATTTTCTCTTTTTCCAAATTCACCGATTAAAGAAGAGTGTAATATATCCCTGGAAAATAAGGAGTTACAAGAGTCATTTAATCAATTACATGATAAGCATCGAGCATTGATAGAGGCAAGAAAGAAAGTGTCTCCTAATGATCCTGATTTTTCACAAATAAACCAAGATATCTCAATTATTAAAGAATATATTAATCTTTTTGAGCGCTACAATACCGATATAAACGCATTAGCCGCATCGTTACAAGCATATAAAAAAACCACCTCTGCCCCACAGTTTTTTCAATCTTCTGACCTGAGCATTTTCTTAAATACTATTAAAGAAAATATTGAGCTTATCCGGCAGAAAAATATAAACCCTTCGTAATCCAAATCCAAATCCAAATCCAAATCCAAATCCAAATCCAAATCCAAATCCAAATCCAA
>CAZTYT010000014.1:15454-19673 GCA_964618245.1 uncultured Legionella sp.
CCAAATCCAAATCCAAATCCAAATCCAAATCCAAATCCAAATCCAAATCCAAATCAAAATCCAAATCCAAATCCAAATCCAAATCCAAACTCAAGCTCACATGCCCGCATGGCACTTGAGCTTGTATAAATTCAAATTTAATCTTTCTTAAGAAAAAGTTTATATAATTTAATTATCAATACCAAAGGAGTTATTTTTGTCGTATGCACATGTGCTAATAGTTAATACTATCTTGGAAAATCGCCATAAATTTATTTATCCTGATCAAATAAAAGAAATATGCGGCATTTTATTTGATTTGTCCCTAAGAGATTACAATGCGGCTGAAGCTTTGCTTGAAAAGCCCAATCTTTTGTACAAATAATTCCTGAGACAATAGCAAAAGAAAAAATTAAAATTTGCCCATACTCGCCAAGCGCGGCAATATTGATGAGGTAATTTTGGAGTAAAACTCGCAGGTTGTAAAAAGACTTTAATATTAAATCAGCGTTTATGCCAATTCAGTGGCAAAAATTACCTGGTACGGTTTTGCTAACAATGCGTCTAATTTTTTACCCAATTCAACAATATAAGGCTTGGTAAATTGTTCCTGGTGCTTTTCCTTGCTGAGCCATTGTTCATACAATACAAATTGTGCGGGGTTATCGTTGCTTTGATGGAGCTTATATTCTAGACAAATTTCCTCAGAACGGCTGGGCTCCACTACAGCTTTTAATGCGGAAGCTAACTCAGTCTCTTTACCAGCTTTTGCCTCAAGAATAATAATAACGGTGTGTGGTTTAGACATTATAGGCTCCCTAATTTATTTAGCTGATGATAATGAGTCGATTTTAGTTAAGCAAGTAGATTTGACTCATTAGGAATCAATTTTAAATCATGAATAACAGCGCCGATATGATGGCCGTCAGAATCAAGAACGAATGCGCCATAATAATGAGAGTAATAATCGTGCCTTAGCTTAGGTTTTCCATTGCATACCGCCCCTTCATCAATGGCTATTTTATAAAAAAGATCAACTGCTTCTTTGGTTTTCGCTCCAAAAGCAACATGCGCAAAATAGTTGGTATCTTTACCTGGACCAAACCAGAATTCAGCCTTACCACTTTGACCAAATCCAACCCATCCCTCATGCTCGCTCAGCAATACAATACCCAGAGGAGCTAAAATTTTGGTATAGAATTTTTTAGACTTTTCATAATCAGAAACAGCTATACCGATGTGATCAACAATCATCATTTATACCATCACAGATTTCTACAAAAAAATACCCCATTAAATATGGGCAACTCTTGTATTAAATCAGATTAATTCCATAAACTCCAATGAGATTATGGTGGGGCAGATCACTTTACTCCATGGAATGCTTACTTCTCTGCTATTTACTGGTGCGTTGCCTATTAATATTAGCCAACTTGCTGAACAAAAAATCGTTATTACTGTGTTAGCCTTCATCGACACACTAATTTCCACTGTCACAGTAAAAAAAACTTTATTTGGAAGTTAAAACTAAGTGCATTTAAATAAAAGAGAATCACACAAATTAATGAATAAATCCGAATTATTATCAATAGACGTATAATTAGGTCTGATTTGGATGGTTTAACTTCATAAGACCTTGAGTTAAAGCCGTAGGAAAAATAGTATCATGATCTAAATTGTGAACAATACTCACGCTGACCTTAAAATTTCTATGAGGCTTAGCCATAATAATAGTATTGAATATTTTTAAATCATCGACCATACGGTAATCACCCCGATTCTCTTGGGAACCGATAATCAACCAAATTCCCTTTGCCTGTTCAAAGTTAAAATGCTGCTTATTTTGAGCCATTTTTAATAATAAATGGTTATCATACCAAAGTGATGGGCTTACAATGATATAATTATCAAATAAGTTAGGATGCTTGATTAATAAGTATGCTCCAAACAAACCACCAAATGAGTGCCCGACAAAAGTTGACTCGTCAATCCTGTACCGTTGTTTAAAATATGGTATTAGTTCCGACTTAATAAACTGATAAAATTTTTCAGCTCCTCCCGAATACTTTTGATATTTCTTTCCATAACCTCCGGAGAGAACATGGCTAGGCGTATAATCTCTGGTCCTATTTTTCTTATATTCATTAGGATTGGCATATGCTATACCTACGATAATTGACTCATTGATTCTATTTCTATCAGATAGATGCTCGCTAATTTGTTTGGCCAGTGCAAAACTATAATCAGCATCTAATAAATAAATAATGGGATAATGCTTTTTAGTAAAATTATATTTTTTAGGTAAGCTAATATATAAATTATACCGCACACCGTTGGTCTTTGAATTAAATTCACGAACTAATGTATGAGGCAAGAAAAAATGATTTACTTGTTTATAATCAATTTTAACTGAATTAGCAGCCTCTGTTATTGGGCTTATAAAAATGCAGTTAAAAGCTAAAAATATAAAAAGATAAGGCGTCCACAATATGGTAGTCATTTTAATGAAAGTATACCCGAGAATTTTTATTGTGAGGTGATTTATTCGTAACTCATTGATTCTATTGGTCGGGACGGAAGGATTTGAACCTTCGACCACTAGCACCCCATGCTAGTACGCTACCAGGCTGCGCTACGCCCCGAATGGTTTGAGATGATAACCAAGTCTGGGGGAATTGACAAGGGGTTGAGGTGTAAGAGTTTCTCTTTCACCTCAATTAGTCTCTTAAAGCAGGTGTTTTAATTTAGATACCTCGTGGCGGGTGTGAGAAATTTGGATAAAATGGTTGCAGATGGCGAGTTCTGCAAATTGTAGCGATGCAATGGCGTTATCCATAATTTCTTTGGCTCTGAGGGTAGAGTCACCTAAAATAAATTCTGCCGCACTATTCATCTGCTGGGAAGCCAAATAAAGCTTATTGACGCAGGTGTGGTTGCGTTGACTTGAGACTAAGGCGGTTACTGTTTGGGCAAGTTCGTTGCAGCGGTTAGCCAGGAATTCTTTGTTTTTTTCAGCTGACACAGAAAAACTTACTACCAATAAACTTAGTATCAAAGCGTATTTTAGATCTATCTTGGACATGATGATTACTCCTGTAAGTTACAATTTATGGGCAAATTGCTCGGCTGCCAGTAACAGTCTGAGTCAAGCGTAACTATTCACGTTCTACGCCTCAGAGGAGTAAGATCAGAGAGTTAGCCTGGCTAACTCTCTTTCCAGCCTCCCTTATCCAAGAGAGGAATCAATGAGTAGGAATGCTGCAAGTTACGTTTAACCAAAAGCATTAATCCCTGTAATATGTTTTCCTAACACCAAAGTATGAACGTTATCGGTGCCTTCGTAGGTAAAAACTGACTCTAAATTCAGCATATGTCGAATCACATGATATTCAAGACTAATTCCATTTGCTCCTAATAGATTCCTGCATTTTCTGGCAATTTTCAATGCTTCTCTGCAAGAATTCCCTTTCGCTAATGAAATCATCGTTGGAGTCTCTCGTCCTTCGTCTTTGATTCTTCCTATTTGTAAGTTCATACATTGCGCTTTAATAATTTCAGTATACATATCAGCTAGGTCTTTTTGAATAAGCTGAAAAGAAGCAAGGGGTTTATTAAATTGTTTGCGCTCTAAAAGATAGTCACGAGTGATATCAAAGCATGCCATTGCAGCCCCCATAGCCCCCCAGGCAATACCATAACGTGCTTGGCTTAAGCAACTTAAAGCAGCTCCTAATCCTTTTTCACTACCAGGTAGCAGGTTTTCGTCAGGAACAAAAACATTATCAAAAACCAGTTCGCCAGTAATTGATGCCCGTAAAGACATTTTCAATTTTATTTCCGGACAACTCATGCCATCGGCTTTAGTATCTACAATAAAGCCACGAACACCAGCATCAGTCTTTGCCCACACGATTGCGATGTCCGCAATGGGAGCATTCGTAATCCACATTTTTGCCCCATTTAAACGCCAGCCACCATCTACTTTTTTGGCTTGAGTCCTCATGCCTGCTGGATCAGAGCCAAAATCAGGTTCGGTTAAGCCAAAGCAGCCAATGATTTCCCCTGCTGCCATCCGAGGCAAGTAGCGTTGTCTTTGCTCTTCATTACCAAAACGAAAAATCGGATACATACATAACGAACTTTGGACAGAAACAAAACTACGTAGGCCACTGTCCCCTTTTTCCAATTCCTGACAAACCAGACCATAAGCTACATATGAAGCCTCAGCACCACCGTATTC
>CAZTYT010000015.1:0-19248 GCA_964618245.1 uncultured Legionella sp.
TGTAATTGTTGTAAGGCTAGCTGCTGAAAGGGATTCCAAAGAATAACATTATCAAAATCCAGCCCAATCGCTTCTTCAGCTTTTAAAATGTTATTGGTACCAAGATGCTCATTAATAAAGAGCCGTTCTTCCTCTGTGATTTGTTCTGCAATAACCACCGTTCCTGCTGAGGCACCATAAATTTTTAATTTTTCCAAGTGCTTTTTATCAATCCAGGATATTAGTCCGCCTTCTGGTTGAGTTGAGCAGATGTCACGATAAGGACGTCTTAATCCTGAACCATCCATACTGTATTTAGCTTTCATCAGATGATTAGCGGTTTTTATAATATTAGGAGGGCAGCGCCATGTTCTTAACAGTGATTCTTCCGTGTAACGACCATAATGCTGATGTAACAGTTCTTTCAAACAATTATGAATAAATGGCGAGGAAATAAGGCATTGCTCACTGTCAATACTGGCAACAAATTGCTGTTCTTGAACACTTGACATTAAGGATTGTAGCGCAATAGGAGGCAAGTTTTGGGTTTCGTCACAATAGATGATTTTATAATACTGACCTAATTCCTTAGGTAAGGGGGTGACCATAGGGTCAAATAAATTTTCTGAATCAAGGAACTTTTGCCAGCTTTTCAGTAAATTAATCAGTTGGTTTTGTTTAGCTGGTGAACCGAAAAAGTAACACTGACGTTTCCCCTGGTTTAAGTATTTTTTTTCATCCAGAGCAGCAATTAAGCTGAGTTCATAATGGATGACTTTAGGAGAGTCAGTTAGACCTCGTTCTTTAAGCCATTCAACAAAACGTGCTTCGTTAACTGGCTGCTTATTGGGATAATGCGTTTGAAGTAAATTATTCCAGGTACTAAAGATCACTGGGTTATTAGGGTCTGGCTGAGTGGATAGATATTCTGCTTTTAAGGTAGTAATCAAATGACTTGAAGGGGAGAGAAACAGGGTCGGTTTAGTGACCGAATTCGAATTGTCATTTACGTCAAAATTTTGATTGCGTATCATGAATTGATAAAGAAGAACGGTTTTCCCTGCGCCTGGTGGCCCAGATAAAAGTAAGGGCATAGTGCATTGTTGTGATTTTTGTTGCTCTTCATCAAGAATTAACGTTTTTTGTTTATAGGCTACTGCAGGAATAAAGGTTAATGGTTCCTTTATGGGAGTAGTTTCTGGCGACTCAGTTTCAGTTTCTAGTGTGAATGTGTCTAGTTGAGCGGTATTGGGAGAACGAAGTTGGCGTTTTACTTGATTATAATTGTGTTTATTAACCGCTAAAACCAAGAGGTTTTTTTGTCCTTGACAGGTCACGTAGGTAAAAATCAAACGATTTTTTACATCAATCTTGGCTCGATAGACTGGATTACCTTGATATCTTGTGCCTTGTAATTTCTTTATCTGGGGGTAACGTAATGTCCCCGATAAAATTTCCTGAATTAATCCGGAGTGTGCTTTAAGTTCCCACAGCTCAATGTGATTGTTATCGAAAAGAATACTAGGCATTACTTTATCCTTTTATTTCTTTGTGTGCTTTAAAAGGTCTTATTGTATCACAATTGATCACAAATGTGGACTAAAAAATTTAGCTTTTTTCATTCGAGCTTGAAGAGAATCTTCAGGGAATTGGAGAGAATAATGGTTCGAAGGTTTATGAATAGGACATCGTAGTGAGGAAAATGTTACTAGAATTACAAATTTACTGAAAATCCGACTAAAATCGCATGTAATGTAGGAATATTAGTCAAATTTTCTTTTTTAGTATAAGGGCTAATCTGATAATTAGGAGTAGTTCCATAAATTCCTTGATAGAGCAAACTTAAGCTTGCTAGCGCAGTAATAGGGTAACCTAACCCAGCTTGTATTTCACCTGCAAGTTGCGAAATTTCATTGATAGGAATTCGGTGGGTTTTCCAATGTCTATAGGCGACCCCGCCTTTTAGTTGGGCAAAAAAAGAACTGTTTCCTATGGGGTCAGTTTTGGTCGTTATTAGGAAATCCAGTGTGGGAGCCAGGGTAGTTTGTACTGGAAGCCATTTAATTAGATTTAAGGTTTCTCTGGGAATATTTAGACAAATCTTATTACCAGTTTGGAGTCCTAACTCCAAACCAAGTGCAATATCACCGGCGAGTAACATTTCATTTCCTAAAGCCAGACGACCCAAAGCTGAATTGCGATCATTTGCCTTGATTTGATAATTACCACTTCCTGCGCTTGCTGTAATAGACCATGGCTGATCTTGGGAAGTTAGTTGAGGTGAATAGCTCCCAGCAGAAGTGGCGAATGACAATAAAATTCCTATTGCAAAATAGAGTCGTGCAAAGTATTGCTTCATTGTATTATCCCTAAATGAAATGTTCATATAAGCTGGGAATATTTAAGTGGCGGAGAGAGAGGGATTCGAACCCTCGATACGTTTCCGTATACACACTTTCCAGGCGTGCGCCTTCGACCGCTCGGCCATCTCTCCATTCGGCCAAGCTTATACATGTCGCATCATAAAATCAACCCTTAACAACGATTGGGAGTACTTTTATTGCATATGTAAATTAGGGCAAGCTTACTCTCATTTGCTTTTCCGGCGATGAATTGCACTAATTTGTTCAAATTTCAGCTAAATATTTCCATTTTCGTTATGAAAAACTAAATGAGAGCACGCCCTAATGTTAATGTATATACTATAGGTAGGGCGTTAAATTACGAAGGATTGAATTATGGCTATCCGTTTGGTTATTTTATTATTATATATTTTTTCCAGTCCACTTTGGGCTATTACCTGTTATTTTACATTAGCAAAAGACAATTGCTGGCTTAAATACAATGTGAGTGTGGATGTAATAGATGCAATGAGCGCAAAGGTTTTAACTACAGTGACTGTTCCTGCCGGGCAATTATGGACTCGCGTGACTTTTCCTTGTGAAACAAACGGACAAAAATTAATGTATCGTGCTCGTTTTTCCCCTTACATATGGGAAAGTGAAAAAGGCAAGGTGTATGATGCAAAGGATTATTGGACTCTGCCTAACCAGGTAAAACCAGGGGATTCTGCTTGGAATGTGTCAGCATGCTATCCTGGGGATTTCTCTCAAGTGCCATTTCCACCGGATGCAGTCGGTAATTGCAAGTGTGATTTTTCAACTATCCCTGAGATAAAACCAAAACAACTTTAAGTGAGGCAATAGCAAGTAGCTAGAGTCTTTTTCTTTGTGTATCATGCTCTTTCCATTCTTGGAAGGAGTAGCGATTTGATCACCTTACGCAATAAAATAGGGCAGATGCTCATTATGGGATTTATGGGAAGTGAGATACATGAGCACAGCCCTATCACTGAATGGTTGCTTGCTGATGGCTTAGGTGGGGTTTTATTGTTTGATAAAGACGTTGCCAGTGGCGCTTTCGGTAAAAATTTACAAAGCCAATCGCAAATAAAACAGCTAATTCACCAGTTAAATCACTATGCCATGCTCTCTTCCGAAGAGGGTGATAATAAATTACCTTTATTGACTGCTATAGACTATGAAGGCGGAGTAATCGATAGATTAGCTCATATTGATGGTTGTATGACTACCATGAGTCCTTGGGAGATGGCTCAGTTATCGCCAGAAGCATTAGAGGCAGAATTTAAACAAATGGCGGATACTTTAAAAAACTTAGGTTTTAATCTCAATTTTGCTCCTGTGGTTGATTTAAATTTGCAAAAAGAGCGCGGAATTATTGGGGCTTTGAAGCGTAGCTTTGCAGAAAATCCAGAGATAGTTGCACATATAGCCAAGAAATTTGTGACGGCCTTAAGTGATTATGGCATTGCAACTTGCTATAAACATTTCCCGGGGCATGGCAGTGCTCTGGGGGATACTCATGAAGGTTTTGTTGATGTAACAGATACGTTTGATGATAAAGAGCTAATTCCTTATTATCGGTTAGTGGGTGATGTCTTTCAGCCAACAATGATTATGACAGCGCACGTAATTAACCGAAATTTGGATCCACACGGATTGCCAGCCACTTTGTCCCATGCGATATTAACCAATTTATTGCGGGATAAAATAAATTACGATGGCATTATTATTAGCGATGATTTACAAATGCAGGCCATCAGTGATCATTATTCATTAGATGAAGCATTAATGCTTACTATCAATGCAGGAGCGGATATGATTATTTTTGCTAATCAGCTTGATCATATCAGTGCTTTTGAAGTCATTGAGCGTATCGAACGGTTAGTTTTACAACAAAAAATTGCTGTTGAACGCATTGAACAAGCTTATCGACGTATCGTCCGTTTAAAACAAAGTATTTCTACCTAAAGAAGATAATCGGCCTTCCTTACATCCAACGAATCTCATGGCTTGACCACGGGGCTGTTGGCTTTTTCCCTTAGCCTGATGGCTATGGACCTTGGCTCGACAATACTTTAAGTTAAAGAAATGATTAAGAGGTTGGGTTTAGTGAGGGATGTTATTTGTCGGGGCAAGGCCTGACCTACTTTATTCCTTGACTTGAGAGGTAATGATGTTAAAATATAAGCTCAATTGCTTGTTTTTTGATCAATACAGGGTTTGTATGTTACTCGTTTCCCATCGTCTATCTTCTTGTTTAGTTAATTCTCGCCTCAAAATTTTTTATTGTTGTTGCTGTTAAAACACTTTTTTATCATTAACATAATTTTGAAGGATTATTTTTCATGCATGCAACACTTCAACAAAAGAAAAAATTAATTTTTAGTACCCCTCTAATCTATGCGCTGATGATCGGTTTAGGTATCGCTAGCGGAATGTCTAATATTGTTTTTTTAAAAGATTTAGGCCTATTGGTTTCCGATTTATTTATTAAACTATTTAAATGCATTAGCTTACCTATTATCTCTTTATCGATTATTGTAACTTTAGCAAGTTATACTACTGATGGCTTAATGAAGAAAATTTGGCAGCGAACCTTAACGTATACTTTTTCTACTACGGTGATTGCTGCAACCATAAGTTGTCTTTTATACATGATAATTCAACCGCATTCTGTGCAAGTGACGGCGAATTTTCAGGGCACTGAAGCAACTCACAGCCTTGGATACATTAGTTATTTAGTGAATATTGTACCAACTAACTTGCTGTCTCCATTTCTTGAGCAACAGGTCATGGGAGTATTGTTTTTGAGCCTTATTGTGGGAATAGCAGTACGCCAAATTCCTGAAGAGAGGCCGCGCTTGCTACTAACTGACTTTTTCCGCGGTGCGCATGGCATGTTTTTAGTTATGACGCGCTGGATTATTGCCATCATTCCTTTGGCTTTATTTGGTTTTATCACCTCTACCGTGGTGCAATTGCGTACTGGAATGGATGTCAAAGGAATAGGCCAATATTTACTTATTATTGTTTTAGCTAATTTAGTTCAAGGTTTTGTGGTATTGCCTTTATGGCTAAAGAAAAATGGAATCAAGCCTTTTATGGCGATGCGCGCGATGCTTCCTGCTTTGTCTGTGGCTTTTTTCTCTAAATCCTCTGTGGGGACCTTGCCAGTTACAATGAATACTATTGAAAATAACTTGGGGGTAAAACCTGCTATCAGTCGTTTTGTTTTGCCTTTATGCACTAGTTTAAATATGAATGGTTGTGCGGCATTTATTTTTGCGACAGTGATCTATTTAATGCAAAACCATGGGATGCCAATTTCTTATGCTACGATGGGGTTATGGATATTGATAGCCACGGTAGCTGCAATCGGTAATGCTGGCGTTCCAATGGGTTGTTTTTTTCTAAGCATCAGCCTGTTATCCAGTATGAATGTCCCTATTGTATTAATGGGTGTTATTTTACCTTTTTATGGTTTAATCGATATGCTTGAAACAGCTTTAAATGTTTGGTCTGATGCCTGTGTGACTAAAGTAGTAAATGATCGAGCTATTCTTGCTGAGTTAGACAAAGGCAAGCCTAGAAGTAGGGTTGCCTTTGAACCCGAATTAGGTTGATTTTAAAGGGCTTGCATGAGTAGCAATGTCGACTCCATAGTTTGTTGTCAATATTGCTACTATATCCCCGGTTGTCCTTAAATCAAGTAATTGCTTACTAGGATCAAGCATCGAGACATCGACTTTCACTAGGTCTAAAATAAATTGGAGGAAAGATGAGTCTTGTGAGCGTATTGCATGGTGTAAAATGGTATAGCCATCAGCATCTGCTAAAGTGAAATCAGCACCTTTATCAATTAAAAATTGGAACGTTTCTCTGTTTTTAGCCTCACTCGCTAATATTAACGCTGTTTTTTGATGTTTATCTCGACTATTAATGTCAGATACGTCTTTATAGCAAATCTTCATACTTTCTTGAGTGCCATAAATTGCATTGTAATGAAATGGGGTTTGGCCTTCTTTGTTTTTTAAAAAGAGCACTTCTTTGAATTTCAGGAATAGCCTTATGATTTCATTTTGTTGATTTAAAATAGCAATATGAATTGGATATAATCCTTCCTTGTCCGGGATAAAAAGAAGCTCTTTATTCTTTTCAAAAAAACGTTTGGCCAAACTAGTAAATCCATTTGCCGCCATTAAGTGCAGTAAGGTAGCCCCTGAAGCATCCTGATGCTGTAATGCTTGAGGCGTTCGCTCAATTAATTTTAGAAAAATAGCTTCTTTCACGTGAAGTAAGTTGTGAGGAAAGCCGATGGGTCGTTGTAAAGCACTAAAAACAGGGAATTGCAGAGCGTTATTTATTTTCGCAGGATCTGCATTTTTTTTTAAAAGAGTAGCCACCGTATGGTAGTAGCCTTGGCAAGAGGCTAGATGTAATGCAGTGATTCCCGCGTCATTGGCTGCATTTAAAGATTGCTCACTAATTTCTTGTTCAATAAAATAATGGTAACCTCGATAAGCGGCAAATTGAATAAGACTTAAGCCATTAAAAGATACTTGCGCATTGTTATTGGTATGGATTCTTGCAAGGAATTGATCCAAATAGTGTTCGGCTAACTTTAGATAACGCTTATATCTGGTATTATTGTCATTTGAATAAACAATATCGGATGAAATATGTTTATGACACCAGGCTTCCAAAGTATATAACTGCTCTGCTTCTTCTAATTCCTCAGTTAAACGTAACTTATTAAATAATTGGATAAAGGTGTTTTTCGTACCCATCTGCTTTTATACCTAATGTTAGAAGTTTCTAAGGGGTATGTTTATGTGTCATACCTTGACTTGAACTATTCTCTTCTACTTTTTTATAAAAAAAGCGATAAGAATTCGCAGCTTTTTTACTGTTAATAGTTCCATCATCATTTACTGGATTTGCTCTAAAAGGATGTCGATGAGCAGCCAGTACTTGCAAGACGGAATTAGCTTTAAGAGTATCAGCATTTCTATGGAAATCCAGTCGTTTTTCTATCGGTATTTGAGCCATTGCGAGTTCAATTTTGAGCGCCTTATTTTTCATTCCAATTGTATAAAAATCGGCCTCTTTCCTGAACTTATCGATAATGAAATGGATACTTTTAATGGCTTTATTATTATTTATTTCTTGAGTCAAGTTTTGTAAATTGTCTTTTAAAAGAAGTAACTCTTGATTATTTGTACTTGTTTTAATCAGCGTCTGCTTTTGTTGAATAAAATTCTGCATGCCAACATCAAAGTCGCCAAACTGTGTTTGTTTAATTTGCTGTAAAATTTTTTCAATGTCTTTTATCAAGTCGACTCTTTTTATTAACTCTTCTATTTTAAGAGGTTGTAGCTCGGATTCAATTGCTGTTGCTTCCTCAATTGTTTTTGTTTGCTTAATTTGTTGGGTTTTAGTAGATAAAAAAGAAGTAATTTCGTCATTTTCCAAAGGAATAGTAGTCAGTGGCTTCAGACAGTTAATGCACTTTTCTTGAGCATGTTTTAATTTTGTTTTCTCTAAAAAAGCATGCGCATGAAAAATAGTTGTCCTGCTTTCTGGATTTCTACGCACCAGGTGGCATATTAATTTCTGAAATTCTTTACCTATGGGTGTTGAAAAAATAGGAGCTGAAAAGTCTAAGTTTGTTCCTTCAGTTTCTGCAGATTTAGCAACTTCCATTGATAGAAATTCATAAATGTTTTTTCCTAAAATAAAAGCATGAATTTTATCAGCAGAATGGTTTATCGTTTGTGTGTTACCCAATAATTCCGGTGGTGAGTAGCGTGTAGTTTGTAATCGTCGAATGCTTTGGTTTTCAGGGAGACGATAGTTAAGATTTTTAGTTGTTTTATCTATAAAAGCAAAGCTTTTAGTATCTGTTATTTGTAAACGTCCATCGGTGACTAGCCAATTGGAATTTTTCATATCTGGAAACGCACAATTGTCAGCTGCAAGGGCTTCAAGGATGGCTGCCATTTGTGAGTAATAGGTTAATGCGAGATCAAGACGGATTTCATCCGGAAGCGTTTGTTCAGATAATTTGTACAAATCTTGTTCTGGATGGAAATCCATTACTTGTAATACTCTGCTGATAGTTTTACTTTTACTAAAGTGAAAGTAACTGGTGTAACGCTCAGCATGGATTGGTGCAAAAAATTTTTCCAAATTATCGGCTCTTAAATTTTTCTCTATAGTTTTCACAGAGCCAAGGCGTCTTTCTATCCTTAATACAAAAGACTTATTATTCTCGGTGTTGGTTATTTGGTAATTTTTACAGTTATAACCACCTAAAAACTGAATTGAATGACTACGTAAAAATTCTTTGAATTCCTTACTTCCAGGTTCTTGATCCTTATATAGAAGGTGAAGGTCACCAGTGCTATTTCCCCAATTATCGAAAATCATTAACAGAAGGTCTGCTTTTTCAGGTGCCATATTGGCTACAATTTCAGGTAATGAAGATGTATTGGGGATGTCTATTGGTTTTGATGAAGCTTTGGCTTTAATTACATGCTCACTAATTGAAGGAACACCTAATAAGCTAAATTGCTCTTGTATGGCCTGGAATAAATCATGATGTATTTTATTTCTATAATCATCGAAATAAGCTAAGAGTTTTGCAGGAAATTGATTACTTAGCTCTTTCTGAAAAAGATAAATGGCAAGCAGTTTATTTGATTTTTGTTCAATTTCTGCTTGGTTATAAGCTTCAATTAATTTATTTAGTTCAGCTATGCCCTGATTAGCCAAAGTAATAAATTGATCGGGCGTGATTTCATTGAACTGTAAAGGCCTTTTGAAAGCTTTTTCTGGTTTGGTTATGGTGAGTAATGGGGAAAGTTTTAGGTTAATCGCTTGCTGAAAACTCATGAGCTTATAAACCGGAATGAATTTGTGCGAATGATATCATGTTTCCTAATTAGTGTCCATTGTGATATAAAAATATACTTGGTATTATTTTCTTATTTAAAAATCAATACCAGATAAACGATAATTAAAGCACACAATGATAACCTTCAGTAGAAGATTCCGTGAGTATAGGAGTATCTGGAAATAACCTGTAATGTGAGCGTGGGTGAAGTGTCTTTTGTTGTTGTTCTGAATTGGAAGAGGGGCTAGTAGTTAAAGTTGAGTCAAGGCTTTGAATACGTTGCAGAAGTAACTTTGCTTGGCTTATACCAAGGCGACTCAAAGCGCTAATTTTAACTAAATTACTAATAAGTTCTTTAAGTGCTTTGCCTTTAGGAGTAGAAAAGATGGGATGTTTAAAATCAATATTTTCTTCATTCATTTCATAGATTTTTCGAAAATCATAAAGTGTTAAAAATTGATACAGATTTTTGCCAAAAATATAAGCATGCATTTTATCCGCATCGCAATTAATGGCTATGGAACTGTCATATAACTCAGGAGGGCTAGTATAATCACTATTAACGAGCGATAACCCTATGTTTTCATAAAAGTTAAAATTGAGCTTTTTTTGAGAATTAATAAAGGCAAAGGATTTAGTATCCATAATACGTAAACGGCCATTCTCAATAAGCCAATTTGGATTTTTCATGTCGGGGAAAGCACAATTATCGTTGAGGATATTTTCCAAAATTGTTGCCATTTGAATATAAATAGTCAATGCCTCATCAATTTGCTCGGAGTAGGAGCGAGAAATATGCGCATAAGTTTCCAAATCCCGACCTGAGCAAAAATCAGTAATAATTAACCCTCTGGTTTGCCTATTTTTTTCTGAATCAGTAAAAGACCCCACCCGCGCAACAACAATTGGCAGAAAAATCTCTTGCATGGAGTGGGCTCGCAAATAATAGGCTGCGGATTGGATTGTAGTCATGGCGTTTTCGGCTTTTAAGACAGACACACTCCCGGTAGACAAATGAGTTACTTTAAAACTTTTTGAATTCTTTCCGCCAAGAAAACTAATACTATGTGTATTTAAAAACTTTTGAAAGGCGTCATAACCATGTTCACTACTACAATATAAAAACTTTAAAGTATTCGCGTTGAAATATTCTCCATAGTCTAAAAACTGCAAGAGAAGGTCAAGTTTTCCTGGAGCCATATTCGCAATAATTTCGGTTAAAGAGTAGGGTGAACCAGCTACAAAAGGACAAGAGTTAACGAAAAGTTGAAGTACCTCTTCATTTAACGTGTTCATTCCCAGAAGGGCAAAATGCTCTTGTAATTCATTAAACAATTGATGGTGGATTTTTTCTGAATACGCAGGAAAGTAAGAAATGTGTTTTTGTGGCAAACGGGCGGTTAAAGCCTTTTGCTCACTGTATATTTGATAAAGTCTTCTAGTTTTTTCTGCTTTTAAATTAGTACTATTGTATTTTTCAATTAAGGTATTAAGGGTCGAAATTCCAAAATTAGCTATCTCGATAAATTGCTTAATTGTTAATGACGTTGATCTCAGTTTTATATTTAATGGTTTTTCAGGGTGTTTAAGCTCAGGGATAGCTGATAGTTTTGAAGAAAATGGAACAACAGTATTGTCTTCCTTGGCTTTTGCTTCTGGTGTAAAAAACTGTTGGGTTCCAGGCATAACAAATAACAAGCTGATTTTTATTATTTTATGTTAGCTGGAGTTATCAGAAAAACCAAATGTTATTTTATGGTTTATACCTGCTGATTGAGATAATGTTGGTGAATCAACTTTTTTAATTATGGCAATTTTTTATCTAATGATAAGTTTATCGAAACAGGTGATGGTTGATTATCCACTTGAGTTTTGAAAAAACGATAGGAAGTTGCTGCTTTTTTGTCATCAATTTCACCATTTGGAAGAACAGGATTTGCTCTAAATGGATGGCGATGAGCAGCCAAGGCTTTAAGCACATTAACATTTTTTGTAATATTCATCCGTTCTTGCACAGGAGTATCTGCCAGTGCTTGTTCAATATGTAAGGCCTTGCTTCTCATACCCAGTGTATAAAAGCGACTTCGACAACGAAAACGTTCAATAATATTTCCTATCGTTTTGATTCCAGGTGCTGTGGATAATTGCTTAAGTGTATTCGCTAATTCATCAGATAATTGCTGAATAGTGTCCAGATCGGTTATTGCATTAATTTGTTGTTGCTTTTCTGACATAAATCGCATCATTTGTGAATCATTGTTACCAAATCGGTATTCCTGGTTGATTTTTTGTAAGCTTATCAGACAAGTATCTTTTATTTTCTTAACACCAATGGATGTTATCACTTCTTGTTTGAGCTGATCCAAATCCTCACTAATTTCTTGTATGTTATTAATAGTTTGAGCATTATTCAGAGCTTCTTTTTGGGCTTTGATCCGGTCTTGAAAGGCTGTTCCTTTCCAGCTTTCTTGATACAGGGTAATGTCATCCAATTTCTCCTGACAATGCTTTTTTAATTGCTCCACTTGAGATATTTCTTGTATTTTCTGTAAGTCTTGTAGCGCACTATTTAGTGAAATACGTTCTGCCGGGTTTCTTCGTACTAATTTTCTTATCAGATCAGCAAATATTTTACCTCTGGGGGTGGAAAAAATAGGGTACGCAAAACAGAATTGGGTTTGATCCACAACAGACTTTAAATAATCCTGAGTACAATTTGTTAAAAATTGATATAAATTCTTGCCAAACATATAAGCATGCAGGCTATCAGCTATTAAAGGCCATTTTTCTGGTGGGTTTAAAAATTTGGTACTAATATAACCAAGAAAGCGATTTTGTGGCAGATTGAAGTTAATTTCATGTTGATTATTAATAAAAACAAAAGACTTACAGTCAGCAATAAACAGCGAGTCATTTTCGATTAGCCAATTGGCGTTTTTCATATCGGGAAACGCATTGCCATCATTAACAATATTGGTCAGGATGGTAGCCATTTGGCTATAAATAATAAGGGCCAATTCCAATCGTTTTTCATCAGAAAGAGTTTGCTCTGCTAAACTCTCCAGATCAGAACCCTGACAAAAGTCAGTAACAATCAGTGTTTTTACTACATTTTTTTTCTCAGCATTTAGAATCTTACCCGAGCGTTCAGCATATACTTTAGTTAAAACATTTTTTAAAGAGCGTTCTCGTAAATACATTTCAGCTGTTTTGATAGTGCCCAGGCGTTCATCGACTTTTAAAATAAAAATTTTGCCAGTTAACGTATTGGTAACTTTAAAGTTTTTAGAGTTTCCCCCACCTAAAAATGAAATGGTATGTGATTTTAAAAACTCTTGATATTCATCATATTCTATTTCATAAGGCTCATATAATTGCTGGAGTTGATTTATTTTCCATAGTTCTCCTTGAGATAATATGCTTAAGAGCCGATCAATTTTTTCAGGCGGCATGTTGGCAATAATTTCAGGCAACGAACCAATAAGAGTAGGGTCGGGTTTTGTTGTTTCACTCAAGGAATCAATACCCAGACTGGTAAATTGATCTTTTAATGCTTTAAAAAATTGATCAAGCATTTGTTCAATATAAGCAGGAAATAAGGCAATAGCTTTCGGTGGGGTAGTATGCATTAATTTTTTTTGTTCAAGATAGAGAGCATTTAATTTTTCAAGTCGCTGCTGCTCTTTTTTTTCTGTGTTGTATTCTTCAATTAACTTATTGATAACAGAAATGGGTTTGATCCACAACAGACTTTAAATAATCCTGAGTACAATTTGTTAAAAATTGATATAAATTCTTGCCAAACATATAAGCATGCAGGCTATCAGCTATTAAAGGCCATTTTTCTGGTGGGTTTAAAAATTTGGTACTAATATAACCAAGAAAGCGATTTTGTGGCAGATTGAAGTTAATTTCATGTTGATTATTAATAAAAACAAAAGACTTACAGTCAGCAATAAACAGCGAGTCATTTTCGATTAGCCAATTGGCGTTTTTCATATCGGGAAACGCATTGCCATCATTAACAATATTGGTCAGGATGGTAGCCATTTGGCTATAAATAATAAGGGCCAATTCCAATCGTTTTTCATCAGAAAGAGTTTGCTCTGCTAAACTCTCCAGATCAGAACCCTGACAAAAGTCAGTAACAATCAGTGTTTTTACTACATTTTTTTTCTCAGCATTTAGAATCTTACCCGAGCGTTCAGCATATACTTTAGTTAAAACATTTTTTAAAGAGCGTTCTCGTAAATACATTTCAGCTGTTTTGATAGTGCCCAGGCGTTCATCGACTTTTAAAATAAAAATTTTGCCAGTTAACGTATTGGTAACTTTAAAGTTTTTAGAGTTTCCCCCACCTAAAAATGAAATGGTATGTGATTTTAAAAACTCTTGATATTCATCATATTCTATTTCATAAGGCTCATATAATTGCTGGAGTTGATTTATTTTCCATAGTTCTCCTTGAGATAATATGCTTAAGAGCCGATCAATTTTTTCAGGCGGCATGTTGGCAATAATTTCAGGCAACGAACCAATAAGAGTAGGGTCGGGTTTTGTTGTTTCACTCAAGGAATCAATACCCAGACTGGTAAATTGATCTTTTAATGCTTTAAAAAATTGATCAAGCATTTGTTCAATATAAGCAGGAAATAAGGCAATAGCTTTCGGTGGGGTAGTATGCATTAATTTTTTTTGTTCAAGATAGAGAGCATTTAATTTTTCAAGTCGCTGCTGCTCTTTTTTTTCTGTGTTGTATTCTTCAATTAACTTATTGATAACAGAAAATTTTTCATTAATTTCATTGCAAAAAACACTTGAGTTTATTTCAAGGGATTTGATATCGAATGGTGGTTCTGGTTCTTTGAGCAATTCAATTTTTGGCATTTCTATGCGAAATCCGTTCAATGAAGGAACAACGGATGTCATTTTCAATTGCTCATATAATGCAACAACAGTTTCTAATCTTTCTGCCTTGAAGGTTTTTCGTAGAAATGCCCAAGCGGCTTTTTTATAATCGGGGGTGGTGTTGCTATTAAATGTAGCCCAAGCAAACTCAACGCGTGTAGCTAGGCTACCATACCTGTCAGAGTTAATTTTATCACTTAATAAGTGACTTGCTTGTAATTTTTGGTTTGAAGGCATTGTATAACAGCATCAATTTACCAATGTTTATAATACACTTTTTCCCAATAAATGTCCATGGTGTTTTAAAAGCGGCCTATCGGATTGGCTTTAAACAACGGTGATTGTCATATTTTTCACAATGATGCATAAAATATTGTTTAATATCCGAAACAAATATTTGCTCTCCATTTTCCATAAGAAAAATACGTTCTGGTTGCAATTCCACGTAATTGGAGTCTCTTAAAATCCCCTTGTAAATTGAGCCCGCGTTAGCAAAAATCCATTTATCAAGGAAGGGTAAAATTTTATCCTCATCATTAGAGTAGAAATTGGTATAAATATCAGTAAATAATTTATTTTTCATCTCATAATTACTTTTGAAATATAAATTGCTGCGATCCCGGCGATATTCTGTGAAAGGAGGTTTGGTTGGTTTTTTTTTCAATCCAGCCGCAATACTTAAAGAAATAATGAGTCCTTTTGCGGACTCTATTTTTAAACGGGTACCTAATAAATTGGTGCCATTGTATTCGTTAAGATAGGATTCTAAATAAGTAATCGCCTCATCATTGACCGGATCAAAATAACTGTTGATAGTAAAATTTTTGGCAATAAAAGTTTCTGGATTGTAGTGACAGCTTACATAAATAGCGTAGGTAAATTGGTTATTGGCAATATTTTCTACCAGAGTTTTATTAATTTGTTCATGGACTTGATTACAAGTTAATTGTTGATTTTCTATATTGCTATTCATACGGATAATTTGGGTTGGATAATCAGCGCTACGTACTCCCAAGTCAGGCCATTTCATTAGAGCAGATTCATTGGAATAAGTTTTGATTTGAGTGTTTTCATTAACGGTTTGGGTAATTAAAAATATCGCTTTATTATCCTCTTTTGCATAACTTAATGCATAAAGAGAGAGTAAAAAAATGGAGGCAACCAAGCAATTCAATTTCATAAACAAACTCCTTTTGATACAGCCTTTTATTGTTCCTGTGCTAGGAAATAGGGTACAGGCCTATTCTGAGTATAGATTAGTGTTCAGGAATTACTCATTTTGTTGGTGAGGATGGTGATGGGTTACTTTTTAGGCATTGTGGTTGGCGTTAAACACCAACCGAGAGTGATAATCATTTAAAAGATTGTACTGTGGATATTTTGACTTCTTGTTTTCCTAACTCAACAAAATCCAGGCATTTGGCGACACTTTCTTTCAATCCGCTAGAGAAAAAGGATTTTACCAATTCTGGATAAGCCAGTTTTGCATTAAGTAATTCCTCTATCTTGATTAAGGAGGAGGCATTTTCAAGTGATTGAATTAATTCTGAAATAGCATGTACTTTTTTATTGGTTAACGATTGATTTCTGAAAATACGGGTTTTCCATGATGGTGTAAATTGAATGGTTTCATAATTTAAAGTGCCGCGCGAATTGATATATTCTTTTAGCGTGTTTACACACCTGGTTTTAGCTTGTTGCAATGCGTGATTGGTGTATTTGTTTAATTTCCGGTTTACCTCTTCAAGTGCCTGGTTGTTTATCGGTTGAAACAAAGTATGTTTTGCATGGGTAAAAATAGGCACTGGAGGCGGCACAGGAATAGGAATAGGCTTAATGTAAAGAGAACTTGGCGGTGTTTTTTCATCAAGGGTTTTTAATAAATATTCTGAGGCATTTTTAGCATCATAAGCTTGAGCTAACTGGACAATTAGTCCAGGAGGGTCTTTTAAAAAATTGGCATTAATAATATCGGGGCGGTAATTTTTAATAAAAAGTAATACCTTGATTATTTGTACCGTTTGAGGATACATGTCACATCCTCTAAAATACTTATCATATTCCGTAATAAGCTCATGATCCCAGGTTTTTCTGCTTATGGTGCTTTTCGCTAATTGAGCCAGCTCTAATTCTTCCTCTCTTTTTTCTAATTGCAAAGCAAAGCCTATGTCAACACATACAATTTGTCCTGCTGGGGTTTTAATAAAATTTTTGGGGCTTGGGGCATCTACCAGAACACGGCCAGTACGATTAAAAATATCAATAACAGCATTCATCATCTCACTGTCATTGGCTTGCACCCCTTTGACGAAAGGGCAGGTCCATCCATAGCCTAAGTCAGTCATTACCACTCGCGCGGGAGGGGAAAGATGTGAATTTACACTATTCCATAAGCGTACACAGCGATTAGGCGTTTCAGTAGGATACTCTTTATAATCCTTGGGAATTTTGAGAACTAAGGTATCGTTTTCATTTTTATAGACGCTATTGTAAGTGCCTTCTCCTAAGTAAGTCCAGACTGGCATATTTTACCTCTACTGTTTTGGATCATAAACTACCGGCATCCTACTAGTACTTTAATTGTTTATTAAGGAATCAATAATTTTCTCATTGTATCTTGCTGTGCAAAAAATATCCATAATGAGCGGGTTATAATTTAGCAGTTAATTGAAAATCATTCTTAAGTCTCATTTAGGCTAACGTTGCAATTTTAAAGTTTTTATCCATCTCTAATGCCCCTTCAGCGGATTTGGTTTGGCTAAAAAATCCTAAATGTCCGGTACGAAGGTAATTAATTCCTGCTGCGATAGGATAAAGGACAATCAATGAACAAAAAATAACTCCGATTTCTGCCCAAATGTAATGAGAATTACGGTGAATATTAAGAAGTTTCTGATTGCTTTTTAATAGTTGCTTGCATTCCTCCTGACAAGCCAATAATGCTTTTTGTTTTTTATTGGTTGGTAGATACATTGCGGCAAGGGTTTTTTCTTTTAAGGTTGAGGCTACTGAGCAAAGTGCATTTCCATTGGTATTGCCTTTACTGGCAAGCGCTTTACCTTTAGTCTCAAGCATTTCAAAATAAGCAAAAATTTTTCCAAAAGCATTTTTTGTTTCGGGTTTGGTTTCTGTGAAAAGAAGAAATTCATTTGCCATATCTAATTGATGTTGATCTAGCAAGGTTTTACATTTAAGAATCGCCTTGGCGAAATGGTTCAGTTGGCAGATATTTGAATTAACTGTTTCCAAGAGGATGGTTTTAAATTCTCTCTCGAGTTGAGGTTGATTCTTTATCTTTCTATCAAAATAATTTAAAACCATCCGTAGTGGCTCTTGTATGGCATCTGGAGCAATAATTATGTTATTAAAAGTATCGAGCATCTTATCAAGAGGAGTTTCTGCTTCGAAGTTTAAAAGATCAAGGTGAGCCTTGATTTGTGGAAGGCAAGTTTGATTATTCCAGACCCCGTCTACTAATAAAAAATATAAGCCATAGAAGTCTGTAGTACTAGGTTTTGTAGCAATCTCCCCTATACCAAAATCAATAAAATTAATTTCAAAAGAATTTTGAGTATTCTCTGGATGGTAGTCAACCATTACGTTGAGTTGGCTTATATCGTTATGATGAATCTTGTTTGCTTCAACTTGGGCTCTATAGGTTAATAAAATTGTTTTAGTCAGATGCAAAAGGGTTTGAGGTGATAAAGGATGTTCCCAATTCTTATTTAGAAAGTCATATAAGGTTTCCCCAGGCATTTTTTTTAAGACCATAAGCCCGTTAATTGGCTGTTTAACTTTTAAGTATTTCGCATGGAGGGAAACGTTATATTCCTCCATCGCAATTTTTGAAGCCTTTTGATATTTGGCCAAGCGTTGGTGATCTTTAGCCTGGAATAGTCCGTTTTTACCATTACTGATCGTACAAGAGATAGGATATATGGCACCAAACCCTCCTTTTCCGATGCAAATAGGAGATACCATTTCATAAGCATAACCTCTGTTTTCTTTTCTCAAGCGGGCGAAAACAGGTTGAGCAAATTGAAAGGTATTTTCCCCATAACAATAAGTTTGTGTGGTATCCCATTGGTCAATATTGGCTTGACGTTGTTCTTCCAAAAAATTCCACAACCAGGGATGTTGGGCTACATTTTGGGGGGTAATGAGTAGATGAGACATTTTAACCTCTACAGCTGATTAGGGTATGAAAATTATTCTCTATTTGTTGTGCTTTTTCTGCAGTATGAGTTTGGCTAAAAAAGCCTATCTGGCCTGTAACCAGATAATTAATTCCGGCCACAAGTGGATAGAGAATGATGAGTGAACTTAGAATAATTCCAACTTCGGCCCATATATAATTACTATTACGATGAATATTCAGTAAATTTTTATGTGTATTGAAAAGTTTTTTGCATTCATTTTGACATTCGATTAACGCAAAAGCTTGTTGGGCTCTAGGTTGATGGATTGCTACAAGAGTTTTATTCTTTAATATCTCAGATAAAGCACATAGTTGTTCTCCATCTTCTTTTTTCCCCAACTTCTCCAGTTTTTTCCCTTTAGCGCTTAATTGAGAAAAATTAATGAAGATCTTATCAATTAGTTGTTGTCTTTTACTGTCATAATTAAAGTCAAATACTGGTAAAAAAGTGTTATCTTTATCAAGTTGTCGCCTATCAAGAGTTTGCTTGCAGTTTAAAATAGCCGTTTTAAGAGGATCGCAATGATTTATGGAGCTTGTTTGTTTAAAGCCATCTAAGATGGTTTTTTGTAGGCCTAATTTTGAACTATAGTGCGAATTGATATAAGTAAGGAGTAAGTTGAATGGTTTTTGAATATTATCCGGAGGGAGAATAAGCTCATCAAATACTTTAATGCAGGCTTCAATTGCAGGGAAATTGTAGGTATCCAGGCAAGTTTTAATGAATTCATAGTTTGGCTGTTTTGCCCAAAGAAACAAAATAATATCCCGCAGTTGAAAGGATTCAAGTCGGTGTGGATAAACTGAACATCCAAAATCGATAATCTTTACTTTAAATGGGTTAACTTGTTTTGGGTCATATTGAACAAGAATATTTCCAGAATGAAAATCTTTGTGGCTTAAAT
>CAZTYT010000015.1:19258-19646 GCA_964618245.1 uncultured Legionella sp.
TATTATCTGCTACCTGTGTTTTATAAGCATGTAATAATTTTTTTGTTAATTCTAAAGTATCTTGTTGGGATAAAGGGTTTTCTTCTATCAATGAATCTAATGCCCGGCCTTTAATTTCTTTCATCACCATGCGCCCATGAGCAGGCTGTTTTACATGCAAATGTTTCACACGTTGGGCTCTTTCATATTCATATACGGCTCGTCCATGCTCTTGAATTTTTACTAATCTTTTTTTATCAGTGACTTGAAATTGGCCTATTTTTCCCAGGCTAATCGTACAGATAACCCGGTAGACTTCACCACATGAGCCTTTGCCTAAAAGATCCTTGGATTCCATTTCATAAGCATAACCTCTGTTTTCTTTTCTCAAGCGGGCGAAAACAGGTTG
>CAZTYT010000016.1:0-19412 GCA_964618245.1 uncultured Legionella sp.
AATTACAGTTACTCTTTTTTCTCCAGCCACTTGTGCCTCCAGAATTTTATTAGAAGACAAGTTTTTTACTTTGATCATTTCACCAAGCGCGCCTTCATTAATAGCTATTCCTTCCATGCTTACGGTTAAGTTGTTATTGCTGGTAACAATCGAGACTTTTTCACCTTTATGTATCATTTTATCCAGTTCAACGTTATGAGGATTAAAAGGAGTATGGATTGCGATATTTTGTTTACAGACTTGTCCTACCAGTTCATCAATATCATTAAAATAGCCATGTTTTAATTTATGAATATCGATTTCTGCCTGATAAATATCATTTCCGGTAATCTGTTCGCCTTTTAATAAAGCCCTTTTTGCCATGAACACATTTTTTAAAATAGTAATACGAATGGGGACATATAAAGACCAATGATTGTCTGCTTCTTGGCATTTTATTCCTAAGGTACTAGTTTCAAGTATAGGTGTTTGGTAAGGGTTAAATACCTTTAGTTTCTTTTGGGCACAAGCCTTAAAATTTAAGCGTGAGTCAATTTTGTCAGCAGAAACTTGAATTTTTCCCTCATGATAAGAAGCTAATTCATTGAGCACGTATTGCTCAATCCGTTTCGTCAGTATTTCAGGTGATTGGATTGATTCAGCTGGTAATCCTGTACTTGCAAAAAATAGAAAAAGACTTAGTATGCTTTTTTTCACCACAATATCCCTTTAGCGTCTAGCAAATCATTTTTTTATGTATTGTAACAATTTTAGGAGCTTATGGCATGAGGAAATATTTAATTATTTTTTATGCAGCTGTTTTATCGTTTAATTTATTTCCCGTCTATGCAGAAACGCATAAACCCCAAGAGTTTTTACAAAAAATTAGTGGTTCAAAAAATGAAGGTGAGCAAATTTATACTCATTTTTGTGCAAATTGCCATGCAGAAAAACCTGTTATTCCCATAGGGGCGCCCAAGATTAGAAATACGAAAGACTGGCAATGGCGTTTGCAACAAGGAATGAGTATTTTATTTGAACATACTGATGAAGGATTGAATGCCATGCCGCCAAGAGGGGGGTGTTTTGAGTGTTCTGATAAGCAATTGATGTTGGCTATCATATTTATGCTTCCAGAACAAGATAAAAAAAGACCAATAAAATGAGCTTGTTAGCAATAAAAAGAGCAAAAAGTTCAAAAAAAACATAAAAAAGCTAAAACTATTTTTTATTCTCCCGATAAATGAGAAAAAAGAGGGAGAAAAAAATGAAAAGATCGTTAATTTTAATTCCAGTTTGTGCATTAGCTGTATCGTGTTCTTCTATGGATGGGGGGGTGCCAATAGTGGATGACGCTGGTTATACTCATTACACTAAAAGCATGGGCAGCGATCATCGGGGTTCTGCTCACTTTCCTCAAAAAAGGGTAGCCACTGGTAATAAAGTATTCATATTTGATCCTAAAGCAACTGCTTGGGCTGCTTATGATAAAGAAGGAAACCGTGTAAATACTGGTAGCGCATCAGGCGGGAAGGATTTTTGTGAGGACACAGGAAGACCATGCCATACAGTGACTGGTACCTTTAGGGTTTATTCAAAAAAAGGTGAAGAGTGTAAATCCAGTATCTATCCAATAGAAACTCATGGTGGCGCGAAAATGCCTTACTGTATGCATTTCCATGGTGGCTATTCCATTCATGCTGCTTACGAGGTGCCTAACTATAACGCAAGTCATGGTTGTATCCGTGTATTGCCAAGTGCGGCTAAATGGTTAAACCAAGATTTTGTGGATGTTGGTACTACCGTAATTGTTAAACCCTATTAATAGAGCGATTGATAATAAGAAAAATTTCTTGATTTTAAAATGCTGTATCTCCACTCTTACCCTGCATTTGCAGGGTTTTTTTTTCTCCATGGATAGGCTTGCTAATCCTTGCTGCAGCCTTTACTATCCTCCTTTTATTAAAGGACCGTACATAAATTATGATTCTTTGTATTGATGTAGGTAACTCGCATATATATGGTGGGGTATTTGAAGGAGAGGAAATTAAACTTCGTTTTCGTCATACATCCAAGATGAGTACATCGGATGAGTTGGGCATTTTTTTAAAAAGTGTTCTACGTGAAAATGGTTGTTCCCCTGATTCTATCAAACAAATAGGTATTTGCTCTGTGGTGCCTCAAGTAGATTATTCGCTGCGTTCAGCTTGTGTTAAATATTTTTCTATAGAGCCCTTTTTATTACAGGCGGGAGTAAAAACTGGTTTAAATATAAAATATCGTAATCCGTTAGAGGTTGGGGCTGATCGAATCGCCAATGCAATTGCTGCTACTTATAGTTATCCCAATCAAAATATTATTGTTATTGATTTTGGTACGGCAACGACTTTTTGTGTTATGAATGCTCAAAAGGCATATTTAGGTGGAGCTATTTTGCCTGGTGTTCGACTTTCTGTAGATGCTTTATCAAAAAACACAGCTAAATTGCCTGCGGTAGAAATTATCAAAATCGAAAATGCTATTGGTCGATCCACTATAGAAAGTATTCAATCCGGTGTTTATTACGGTGTTCTTGGTGCCTGTAAGGAATTAATTTCTCGTATAAATCAAGAGGTATTTGCCACAGAAAAAGCATTAGTTCTTGCTACGGGAGGATTTGCTTCTTTGTTTGATAAGCAAGGATTATACGATCATTTAGTGCCCGACTTAGTCTTGCAAGGGATACGTTTGGCAGCACTAATGAATAATTAAGTTCCTTATTATAATGAAGGTTGGATAATTTTGACCCAACCGTATAGGTTGGTCCTTGATCCATAGCCTGACGACTATGGATCAAGGCCTGCTCGATGTTTTATACGCTATCAAACCAATTTTGTTCAATTTTATTTCATTTTACTCATCTGCCTCGCTTCCCTGTATAAAAAATATAAATAAATTACTACAAAAGTGGTGTTTTCGCTTGACGGGTGTAGAAATGTGTTCCTATAGTGTATAAAAGTGGAGTAAAATAATAAAAAAGTGGAGAATTGTGGAGGGTTAACCTTCACTTTGAAAAAAACATGTTTCGGGGAATAAATGCCATCACCATAGATACTAAAGGACGATTAGCGATCCCTACGCGCTATCGTGCTAGTTTAGGTGTTGAGGATAAAACCCCCTTAGTTATCACAATAGATACAGAAGAAACCTGTTTGCTCTTGTATACAGCTACTCAGTGGCAAGTTATCGAAGATAATTTGCAGAAATTACCCAGCTTTAATGCTGCTGCAAGAAGAATACAGCGATTACTGATTGGTCATGCTACTGATGTTGAAGCTGATGCGAATGGACGAGTTTTATTACCTCCTGTGTTACGAAATTATGCCAAGTTGGAAAAAGACGTAGTCATGATTGGTCAAGGTAATAAGTTTGAAGTTTGGAGTAAAGAGCTTTGGGAATCCAGGCGTGAAGAATGGTTAGCTGAAGAAAGTTCAGGTGATTCTGGATTACCTGAGGAAATGAAAACATTTTCTTTATAAGAGAATAAAATGGCGATGCATCAATCTGTACTTTTAGATGAATCAATAAAAGGTTTGGCCATTCAGAAAGACGGGATCTATTTTGATGGGACTTTTGGGCGAGGCGGTCATAGCCAAGAAATCTTGAAGCATTTAGGCCCTGAGGGCAAGTTATATGCCATTGATAAAGATTTGGAAGCTATTGCTCATGCGAAAGAGCGTTTTGATAAAGATAAACGGTTTTATATTTTTCAAGGCTCCTTTGCCAACATTGAAAAGTTTGCTCAAGAAGTTGGAGTAGCAGGGAAAATAAACGGAATTTTGTTGGACTTAGGTGTTTCTTCGCCGCAATTGGATAACCCTGAGAGAGGGTTTAGTTTTATGCATGACGGGCCGCTGGATATGCGAATGGATTTGTCTCAGCCACTAAGCGCAGAAGAGTTTGTTAATACTGCAGCGGCTGAAGAAATGGCATCAATTTTCAGGTTGTATGGGGAAGAGCGATTTGCCGGGCGAATTGCCAGGGCGATAGTTATGGCAAGAAAAAATGCTCCAATAACAACGACTCTGCAATTGGCAGAAATAGTAAAAGAAGCAAACCCAAAATGGGAAAAGCATAAGCATCCAGCAACACGAGTATTTCAAGCGATTCGCATTCATGTGAATCAAGAGTTAAATGATTTAAGTTCTTGTTTGGAACAGAGTGTGAACTTATTGGCGCCTGGAGGACGATTGGCAGTAATTAGTTTCCACTCTTTAGAGGACAGGATTGTCAAACAGTTTATGCGTAATCAGGAGCAAGGCGATAAACCGCCACCAGAAGTACCGATTCGCTATGAAGAACTAAAGTCAAATTTTAAGAGAGTAGGTAAAGCGATAATGCCTCAAGAAAATGAAGTAAAAGAAAATGTCAGAGCTAGAAGTGCCGTACTTAGGATAGGGGAGAAATTACCATGAATGCTGCAGCTAAAGTAATTAATCAAGGTACCTTATTTAATGGTCAACTGGCAGATATGCATATGTCAAAATCTTTATACATGCTAGTTATATTGGTTGTGGCTGTGTTGATAAGTGCTTTAGCAGTAGTTTATAGCACGAATTCTTATCGTTCAACTTTTAGTCAGGTGGAACAACAAGAGTTGCAGACTCATTATTTACAATTGCAATGGGGACAATTATTGCTCGAGCAAGCTAGTCTGGCTACCCCTGCTCGAGTAGAAGAATTAGCCACCCAAAAATTAGGTATGGTATTACCAACTTCTAAAAATACTTTTTGGCTACAAGCACAACAGTAGAAGTTTTTGTTTTAAACGAGTACTATCGCGATTTGTTTAAAATAGGGTGGGATTTTTAGCCGTAGCCGTCAAACCAGGCAAGAAAAATAATGGTAATAGCTTCTCACTCAGAATCAATCCCTGTGATTTGACTCCGGGGATTTGAATTATGGACGAAAGATAAAGTTACTTAGTTTTTCCTTAACCTGACAGCTGTGGGTTTTTATTCTAACCCGGAGATAGTACAAAGAGAAAACATAACCTGGATTGAATTTTTTCATCCGGGATACAGGTGATACTTACCTATGAAAAAACCACGTCATTTAGCAAGATTAATTATTGTGTCAGCATTTTTTATTTTGCTGATGCTTATTTTAATTTTGCGTATGGTGGATTTAACTGTCTTACACCGCAAATTTCTGCAAGGACAGGGGAATGCGCGTAGCATACGGACGGTAGATATTCCTGCCTACCGCGGTATGATTACTGATCGCAATGGAGCTCCTTTGGCTATTAGCACGCCAGTTGAGTCAGTCTGGGTTAACCCTAAAGAATTTTCCCCAGACAAAGAGCAATTTATGGCATTGGCAAGATATCTTCACTTAACTCCTAAGGAGTTAAGCAGGAAAATAGTGAATGCACAAAATGAAAATCGTGAATTTTTATATTTGCAAAGGCAATTGCCTCCAGTCTTATCTAAAAAAATTGCAGCCCTTAAAATACCTGGCGTTAATTTCCAAAAAGAATTTAAACGTTACTATCCTGACTCAGATAGTATTTCTCAATTGCTCGGTTTCACTAATGTTGATGATCAAGGATTAGAAGGTATTGAGTTAGCTTATCAGGATTGGTTAAAAGGGGTTGTAGGAAAAAAAAGAGTAATTAAAGATCGCCTGGGACGAATTATTGAATAACTTAATGTCATAAAAGAACCACGAGCTGGCCGAGACCTGATATTAAGTATTGATAGGCGACTGCAGTATTTGGCTTATAGTGAATTGAATAAAACAGTAGAGGAGTTTGGTGCCAAGTCCGGCTCAGTAGTAGTAGTCGATACTGAAAGTGGTGAAATTTTAGCGATGGCAAACGTGCCTTCTTATAACCCTAATTCACGAGGCAGTTACGATAAAGACACTTACCGCAACCGAGCCGCTACTGACACTTTTGAACCGGGTTCAGTGATTAAAACCTTTAGTATAGCTAGTGCCTTGGAAACAGGTTTATTTACCCCTTCTACTATTATCGACACTAACCCAAGCTGGATGATTGTCCATGGGCATACTGTACGCGATGTTCATAATTACGGTGTACTGGATGTCACAGGCGTACTACAACATTCCAGTAATGTCGGGGTGACTAAAATGGTTTTAGCAAGTCCACCCGAGCAGTTAATTGGTTTATTACAACGTTGTGGTTTTGGGCAACGCACCGAAAGTACTTATCCTGGAGAAAGTGAAGGCAATGTGGTTAAGGCAAAAGATGCTAATCCTTTTGTTTTGGCTACTTTGGGATTTGGTTATGGCTTATCAGTGACGGCATTGCAGTTAGCCAAAGCAAATATGATTTTTGCTAATAAGGGTAAATTAATCCCGATTACTTTAATTCATAATGATCCCTTATCAGCAGGAGTTCAGGTAATCAAATCTGAAACAGCGAAACAGGTGTTATTGATGATGGAAGCTGTACTTGATAAAGACGGTACAGGAAAATCAGCCCGAGTACCTGGCTATCGTGTAGCAGGAAAAACAGGTACAGCACGAGTTGCAGGGAAAGATGGTTATAAAGATCGAAAATACACTGCAAGTTTTCTTGGCATTGCTCCAGTATCAAAACCAAAATTTGTAGTTGTGGTGATTATTCATGAACCATCTCGGAAAGGGTATTATGCAGCGGCAGTGGCTGCCCCTCTTTTTGCGAAAGTAATGGCTGGGGCTTTGCGGTTATTTAATATACCGACTGACGAAGTAATAAGTTAATTCTTTTTACCTTAATTGGAAATGACTGATGAAATTAGCGCAATTATTGAAAAATTGGATAACGCAGAAAATAGCTGATTGTACAATTACCGGGATCCAAAATGATAGCCGTCTTATCCATGAAGGTGATCTGTTTGTTGCTTATCCAGGAACTGCAACAGATGGACGTCTATTTATTGAAAAAGCGATTCAAGCAGGGGCAGCTGCTATTGCTTACGAGCCTGCTAACTTACCTGCAGGTACTGTATTGCCTGCTTCTATTCCCTGTATTGCTGTTCCTGACCTGGCTATTCATTTAGCGCAAATTGCTAAAGAATTTTATGGTTATCCTGGGAATTCTCTAATGATTACGGGGGTAACTGGAACTAATGGAAAAACAACAATTGCTTACCAGCTTGCTCAAGCCCATGACTTGCTTGGCCAAAAGGCTGCCTACATTGGCACTATTGGCCAAGGCACAGTAAATGATTTACATGCCTTAAACAATACAACTCCTGATGCACTGTGTTTGCAGAAATTATTACATGATTATAAAGCCCAAGGAATAAAACAGGTTTGCATGGAAGTTTCTTCCCATGCATTAGCGATGCATCGAGTGGATGTTGTTGATTTTAATCAAGCGATCTTTACAAATTTAACCCTGGATCATTTGGATTATCATCTGAATATGGAAAACTATGCAGCAGCAAAGGCGCTTCTATTTGCTAAAGATTCGTTGCAATGGGCAATCATTAATCAAGATGATGAATACCAACAAATCATGGCAGCAGCAATAAAACCGCATGTGAAAAAACTAACTTATGGTATACAACAACCCTGCGATGTGAAGGTTGTGGAATGGCATATGGATATTAATGGTACAGAAATTGAAGTAGACTCACCTTGGGGGCATCATCGTTTACACATTAAAGCATTAGGTGCCTTTAATATTTACAATAGCCTGGCGGTATTTAGCAGTTTATTAGCTACCGGATATGAACTGCAAAAAGTTGTGGCAGTCATGTCGCAATTAAAGGCAGCACCTGGTCGCTTGGAGATTGTTGCCAGTAATCCCTACGTGTTGGTCGATTATGCCCACACACCAGATGCCCTCAAAAATGCTTTGATTACTTTGGAGCAGTTAAAAAAAGGTAAATTATGGGTGGTATTTGGTTGTGGCGGGGATCGGGATAAAAGCAAGCGTCCCATGATGGGAAAAATTGCCAGTCAGCATGCAGATAAGGTAATTATTACTAGTGATAATCCACGTACTGAAGATCCGCAAGCAATAATCAATGAAATTGCTGCCGGAATTTCTTCCCACAAAAATAATGTCATTCAATTAATTAATCGCGAAGATGCAATTGCTTATGCACTAAAAGAAGCGCAATCTGACGATATCATTTTAATTGCGGGAAAAGGGCATGAAGCTTATCAGCAAATTGGTGCTGTAAAACATGCTTTTTCAGATCAAGATGTAGTACAACGTATAATTGCTTGAGAATGACTGTAATCTTAATTACGTTGCTTCATCAAGGTTTATACCCAAGCATTCGCTTGGTACTATTATTTAAATTTTTATTCTCATATAAACAGAAATCATGCCGATTAGAATGAGCTTTTCTAACAGTTAAAAAAGTTGTTTTTATATCTGTTGCTTCTTTTAATAAGCATGTTTCTTCAAAAGGATTATATAGCCGCAATATATTTTCTTCCCAACTCACTTGATTACTCAAATGAGGTTGAGCTGGCGTTGCTGGCATTGCAAACTCTGGGGCAGGTAGCTGAAGTATTTGGTGTAACGCTTTACTTACCATGGCTACAGCCACGTATTTCGCTTCCAAACTATGTCCAGCAATATGGGGTGTGCATAATGTAGCTTTATCGAGAACCTGTTTATCAATTTGAGGTTCATTTAAATAAACATCAGTACAATAAGTCAGTGGATGATTGACAGCGAGTAAAGCTTCTTCATTAATTATACCGCCGCGAGCTGCATTAATAATGATACAGCCAGGTTTTAGTTGCTGCAGAAATTTTGCATCAACTAAATTTAAGCTCGGATAGGGAAGAGTATTATGCAACTCGGCATGAATACATAATAAGTCAGCTTGATACAGTGCTTCCATTTGACAACTTTGGAAAGTTCCTCTTTCACGTAACTCTTTAAGTGGATCATAAGTGATAACCTGTAAACCAGCTGCCATTAGTCTCGATTGCACTTGAGTCCCGACTTTACCCATACCAATAATACCTGCTAGATTTCCTTGAACCAGTTGCTGTTTTCTTAAATAAGCCAGACAAGCACTAACATAATCGGCAACAGCACGTGCATTACAGCCTTTGGCATCAATGACATCAATGTTTTGTGAAGCTAACCATCCCAGATCGAGATGATCAGTACCGCTACTGGCTGTAGCAACATATTGTATTGATTGATTTTCCAATAAAAGACGGTTCACAGATAAATTGGCTCGACAGACTAAAACGTGTTGGCCAGTGATTAATTGGGGCACCTCATCTAAATGATGGTAAAGGGTTAAATGAAAAGGTTTAGGGAAAGCCTGAGCTAACCCTGGCAATGAAGCATCCGCAAGCAGGTTCATAATTGGAAAATTGAACTTAAGGCAAATAATCCCAAATTAATTAAAGGGGTTAAAATGCGATTTAAAATACCGGTAAACATCAAGAGCAATAAAATATAAAATCCATAAGGCTCAATTTTTTCATAGACCATTGCTTTTCGGGGTGGTAAAAGGCTACTTACAACTCTGCTGCCATCTAATGGCGGTAAAGGCAGTAAATTGAGGGCAGCCAAAACCAGATTAATGATCATGCCCGCGCGAGCCGTCATTAAAAGGAACAGAGCAGGCATGGATGTTTCCGGATGAAGATAAATGGCTATTTTAAAGCAACCAGCCCATAGTAAAGCCATTAGAATATTAGAAAAAGGCCCTGCCAGAGTTACTATAATCATATCGCGCCGAGGATGACGAAATTGATTCCAGTTAATAGGTACCGGTTTTGCATAACCAAAAACAAAATTAAAATGGGTTAATACACCAATCAATAAAGGAATAAGGATGGTACCAACCAGATCAACATGGCGTAATGGGTTTAAGCTTAAGCGACCAAACATTTTTGCGGTAGTATCACCGCAGCGATTAGCAAAATAAGCATGCGCAGCTTCATGTAAAGTAATTGCCAATAAAACCGGCAAAGCCCAAATGCATATTTGTTGGATTAAAGTAAATTCAGGCATTAAAAAAACACTTTGTGGTTAAGATAGCACAATTCTAACGAATACTTACTTGTAATAACAAGTCATTCAATAGTTTAATAGTTGTTTGTTTAAATAAATCTTCTTGCAACTAGTGATATGGATATTAGGGTGATACCAGCACTTAATTATATTAAAAAAGTTAAAAAACAAAGGACAGGGCGCTTTATAGAGCTTATTATACCTAGGTTGGTTGAACCCAAATGGTAAGGGTATTTTTATTGCATAATATTCATGCAAAAGGATTATATGCTTCGATGAGGTTGAAGAAGAATCCAAGTCTAAACTGTTAATGAATATATAAAAGGAATCATGTTGATGTCACAATTTGAAAAAACATATCGTTTGATGAAAAATGCATGGATTATTACTTTCTATGCTATTTTGGTGATTTTAGTCTACCATTTTATTGATATACCTCTGGCAACCTATTTACATCAACTTGATCTGAGAACCAAGATTCATGCTTTAAGTGCTTTAACCGCTTTAGGGAAGTGGACAGCCTATGTTGCATTATTTTTTTTGGCTGCGCTCTATTTTCGTTACATACAAGTGAATCGGGTGTATGAGGGAAGATCTTGGTATTTATTAGGTTGTGTGTTAGTAGCTAATTTAGTTTGTTTTATATTGAAGGCAGGCTTAGGCCGAGCACGACCAGAGTTATTATTTTCCAGTAATGAGTTTGGATTTTACTGGTTTAAATGGAATAAATTTTATTGGTCTTTTCCCTCAGGACATACAACGACTGTGGTAAGTTTAGCAGTAGGTTTAGGTACTTTATTCCCACGTTATTTTTTTGCTTTATTAGGTTTGGCTCTTTTAGTCGCTGCATCACGTGTATTACTGTATTACCATTATTTAAGCGATGTATTAACAGCTTTTTATCTGACTGTATTAGTCGTAGGAATTTTTATCGAGTATCTGAAAGGGAAAAAATGCCTTACTAAAAAGGTTGTATGATGGAATAACCTTTACTAGTAGTTTAAGGGAGTAATGATGACTATAGAATCTTCGTTAACAAAATTAGTTGACAGTTATGTTATATTTGATGAACAACAAGGATGTTATCAAGGTGTTATAACTCCACAGCAACTTGTTGCATTGGAAGAGGAGTTTGCGCTTTTGCTCAATGGTCATCTGGTGAGTAGTGGAACCAAGAAAGAGCAAATTACTGCAAGATATAATCAATTAAAAAATATTTTTGAGGTACAAAATTTATCTCCAGCTCTTTTATGGCTTGAAAATGCTTTGTCTAAAGGAATTAATAGCGGAGCCTGCCTGCAGAAATTGGAGAAATGTTATCAAAGATTGGTGCCCCAATCAGGAAATCAAATAATTAGTAAGTTTAATGGAATGAAAACTAGGCAAGGATTGCAAAAACTGTTAATGAATGCCAGAGACGGAGCCCAATCAACTCAGCAACGCGATTTATTTGTTACTTTATTAAATTCATTAGATGAAATTAATGGTTATTATGATGATGTAGGAAAAGTAAAAAAGAAAAGCCTGAGAATATTATTAAAATTTATGCCTGTGGTATTAACTGGTCTTGGTACGATGGTAGTTGCCGAAGAGCTCTTTGCGGCTTATGCTTTTTACTTTATCTTGTTAAAAAGCGGTCAATTAATATCCAAGTCTGATGCTGATAACTTAAGCGCTGTAGGGAACTCGTTACAGAAAGTCAGTATTATTTCATTTAATACTACATCTAAAATGTTGGCGCGTTGTGTGGAAATGGTTTTTTGGGGAAGCCGCCAGGGATATTTAGCAACAGTTCAATCTGCTTCTGCTTTGCTTGAACCATTTACACATGAAAAACAAAAAAATGATGAGAATATTGCAGAAGAATTGACGAAATTATTGCCTAAACTTAAAGAGGGGCTTCAATTTAAAAATCCCCAACTCAAATTGATTGCTATGCCTATAGAGGAAAAATCAGGGAGTTTAGAGGGACAACATTTCCTTTCCTTGAGAACAGGGAAGCATAAATTGCAAGTTTTGGATAAATTATTAAAAAACATGCAAGAGTGTGATCAGAGTAGTGAGACTATCGAAGAGAAGTTTATTGCTTTTGAGCACTGGATTACAGTAATAAAAAACAATAAGCATGTGTTTTATAACACCACAGCTGAAGTTATCAACAAAGCAGAACAGTTTTTGATTTATTTACGTGAGAACCCTGATTTTCTGCAAAATACTCAAATTCAAGAAGTATATTCAGAGGAAACTAATAACAATAATAATTCTTCTAACGAGGGATATTCTATAGAAACTACTGATCCTAATTTTGACCCAAAATCATATTATGGATTATTTGTATCACCACAATGAACCACTTGAATTTGCTGGTATTTCTCTGGCAAGATGCTTTGGTTTTGATTTTCCAGTGAGGAATTATGAAAGTTCTCGTAGCAGTGAAGCGTGTCATAGACCCCTATGTAAAAATTCGGGTTAAGCCGGATAATACCGGTGTTGAAACTCAAAATATCAAAATGGCTATGAATCCTTTTGATGAAATTGCAGTGGAAGAAGCCTTACGTTTGCGTGAAAAAAATTGGGCTACTGAGATAATAGTTGTTAGCATTGGAACAGATAGTTCTCAAGAAACCTTGCGCCATGCTTTAGCTCTCGGAGCTGATCGAGCAGTTTTAGTACGTACGGATTTATCCTTGGAGAGCTTAAATATTGCTAAGATCTTACAAAAAATTGTAGAGAAAGAAGCACCTGATTTGGTTCTTATGGGCAAACAAGCAATTGATGGTGATAATAACCAAACTCCGCAAATGTTAGCTGCTTTATTGAATTGGCCGCAGGCTACTTATGCTTCGAAACTGGAAGCACATCCAAGTCATCTTGAAGTAACTCGTGAGATAGATGGTGGATTAGAAACATTGAAAGTTCAATTGCCCGCTGTTGTTAGCACTGACTTGCGTTTGAATGAGCCTCGATATGCCAGTTTACCCAACATTATGAAAGCAAAACGTAAAGAGCTCGATATTATCGAATTAGACAGTTTGGGTTTATCGCTTAGACAACATATAGAAATCTTAAAAGTAACGGCACCTGTTACACGTAGTGCAGGGATAAAAATTGAATCAGTGGCTGAATTGATTGAGCACTTACATAATAAAGCCAAAGTGCTGTAATAAGGAGATGTGATGAGCACTTTAATACTTGTTGAACATGATAATAAAAATATACATCCTGCTACCCGTAATGCCTTGGCCGCAGCCCAGGTTTTGGGAGGGGAGATTACTTTGCTAGTTGCTGGTCATCAATGTCAAACAGTAGCTGAACAGGCAGCAGTACTTGCTGGGGTTCACCATGTTTTGCATGCTGATAATAGTGCTTACGAACATCTTTTAGCCGAACAATTAAGCGATTTGGTACTTTCTATCGCTAGTTCTTATAAAGCGATAATGACGTCTTCCAGTACCTTCGGTAAAAATGTTATGCCGCGAGTTGCAGCACGGTTAGATGTGGCTCAAGTTTCTGATGTGAGCAAAATTATTGATGGCGATACCTTTGAACATCCTATTTATGCTGGTAATGCGATAGAAACAGTGCGAGTATTAGATCCAGTAAAAATTATGACTATTAGAACCACTGCCTTTGATCCAGTCATAGAAAAACAAACGGCATGTTCAATTCAAGAAGTTGCTCAAACACCAGCTACTCAAAGAGCTGAGTTTATAAAACATGAATTAAGCCAATCCGAACGCCCTGATTTGGGAAGCGCCAAAATCGTTGTTTCTGGTGGCCGAGGCTTACAAAGTGCTGAAAAATTTAAACTGATTGAAGAATTAGCAGATGTCCTGGGAGCTGCAGTTGGCGCCTCGCGCGCAGCAGTTGATGCAGGATTTGTGCCAAATGATTATCAGGTAGGGCAAACTGGAAAAGTAGTTGCACCTACGCTATACATAGCAATAGGTATTTCAGGAGCAGTACAGCATTTGGCTGGTATGAAAGATTCTCGTGTGATTGTAGCAATAAATAAAGATGAGGATGCTCCTATTTTTCAAATTGCGGACTATGGTTTGGTTGGTGATTTATTTGAATTGGTACCACAATTAATAGAACAGTTAAAAAACCGATAGTTATTTGATATATCATGCTAACTCAAACTGGGCTTTGATATATTCGAAAAGGTTTTAATGGGTTTTAAAAAGCAAAGGGAGTTAAGTATGTTAGTTGGCGTTCCAAAAGAAATTAAACCTCAAGAGAATCGTGTTGGCCTTGTTCCTTCCAGCATTCGGGAAATCGTAAGATTAGGCAGTACGGTAATTGTTGAAAAAGGTGCTGGCCTGGGAATAGGTATTTCTGATGATGATTACAGCCATGCTGGTGCAGAAGTAGTTGATAGTGCTGATGAAGTATTTGCCAAGGCTGATTTGATTGTTAAGGTAAAAGAACCACAGCCTATTGAGTGCAAACGTCTTCGCGAAGGGCAAACTTTATTTACTTATTTGCATTTAGCCCCTGATCCACATCAAGCGCGTATGTTGAAAGAATCAGGAGTGACTGCAATCGCTTATGAAACAGTCACCGAAGATAATGGTGGATTACCATTGCTTGCCCCTATGTCGCAAGTCGCTGGTCGCATGTCCATTCAGGCAGGCGCTCATTGTTTAGAGATGGCTCAAGGTGGCAGTGGCATTTTGCTTGGTGGTGTTCCAGGTGTTGCTGCTGCCAATGTCGTTGTCATTGGTGGTGGTGTTGTGGGATCGAATGCAGTGCGAATGGCTATGGGTATGGGGGCACGTGTCACGGTTCTTGATCGTTCTTTACAACGCTTAAATGAATTGGATTTCCAGTTTGGTTCTAAAATTAATACTGTTTATTCTACTGTTGATGCAATAGAAAAATACGTAGCCAGAGCCGATTTGGTGATTGGTGCTGTCTTGGTTCCTGGGGCTTCAGCTCCCAAATTAGTGACTCGCTCCATGTTAAAATCAATGCGCCCTGGTTCAGTATTAGTCGATGTGGCTATTGATCAAGGAGGCTGTTTTGAGACCAGTCATCCTACTACCCACGAAGAACCAACTTATGTTATCGATAATATTGTACATTATTGTGTTGCTAACATGCCTGGTGCGGTTCCCAGAACTTCCACTTTCGCATTAAATAATGCCACGTTACCTTTTATTTTAAGTATTGTTACTAAAGGTTCTAAATTGGCCTTATTAAATGATCCTCATTTGCTTAACGGATTGAATGTGCATCAAGGGAAAATTACTTTTGAAGCGGTAGCACGTGATCTAGGTTATGAGTATACACCGGCAGCAATTGCTTTAGCAGGACGTTAAGATAGTCAAGAAATAATGACTATTTATTATTTTATTAGTCCCCGTGGCAGTAGCCGCGGGGTTCACTATCCCTAAAACTCTAAGCTGGAATAAATAGGCTTATTCTGAGTATCTAAAAATTGAATAAATCTAGAGTCTTGCAGACTTTCTCTTAAATCCTCTGACAAGTCATGAGTTGAAAAACTTACGCTATCATTTAACAAATTTTTTAAATTATCTAATAAGCGTTTTCTTTTGCCCCAAACGGCAGAAGGGCTTTTAACATCACTATGGTTTAGAATAGCAGTCATCGTTTTTTGAATTAGATTTTGATCAGAGCTTGAAAAATTTTTAACCATTATCAGAATTTCTTCATGTAGTTGGTAACAGGCATACATTGCATTTAGTCTTTTCCAAATTAATGGTGCCATTGTTATACTATGAACAATTAAGAAAGCGATACTTGCTCCACCGACAATATTGTAAGAATTATACCAAGCTAAGAATGCTCCCGTTGCTGTACCTGTAATCACCGCAAATCGTTCTAGCAGTTCTCTTTCTGTATAATGATGAGTGGTATTAAAAAATAAACTGCCAGGGCGATCCCAATTGATAAGGTAGCCAGTAGCTTGATTTAAATAAGCACGCATTAAACTTCTCCTTTTTTAACAACAGGTTACTATAGATTTAAACAAAGTTATTTTCTATTTTTTAAAAAACTATTTGTATTTTTAAAAATACTTAATTAGCATGCGGCATGCTTTTAAAAAAATAAATAGCAAGGATGATATATGGAAAAAGAACAAAAAATTTATTTTTTGCAAATAGCAAGATTTTTTGCCTGTCTTTCAGTGGTTTATGTTCATTGGTATGGCGTTATTGCTACTCCTAATGAGATCCATCATTTTATTTTGCAAGATGCACTTCCTAATTATCCTGATATTAATTTACCTGATTACGTAGGGATGTTTACGTCACTGATTGGATTGAAATATTTTTCCTGTGTTTATTTTGGCTTAGGGCTTTTTTTCATCCTGAGTGGTTATGTAATTCCTTTGTCTTTGAGAAAATCAACCCCATTTGATTATTTGTTTCGTCGCATTTATCGTATTTACCCAACACTTATAGTTTGTTTGGGCTTGACGCTCTGCACAATGACTTTGGCTGGCTGGTATTTGGATAGTCATGAACCGAACAAGCTATTTTCCTTACAAACTCTTTTAGGGAATATGTTCTTGATCAGGGATTTGGTGCATGGGCGTTATATTGACAATGCCACTTGGACATTAGAAATAGAAATACATTTTTATTTATTATTCTTTTTGTTTTTTTACTTTTCGATTGAAAAGAAAGTGACCTCTTTCCTCATTTGTGCCTGTTCATTTTGGGTTTTGGCTTATTTGCTTGTTTATGTTTTTGCTGAAAACCTCTTGATGTTAAAGGTCGCTGTATTTTTTGCACGTAACGGTAGTTATTTGACATTTATGTTTGTAGGAACGGCTCTTTATTACATTCTCTCAAGACAATGGGATATTTCCCAGGGCGTGATAAGTATAATTTTACTTATGTGGGTAAGCTATTTATGTTTAAGCATTAATCCAAAAAATGCAGGCCTTTATCAGTTTATTTTTATCAATCATGCTTATGCTTTACTGTTTTTTACACTGCTTTATTTTACTAATAAATACTTACCCTATAATCGATTGGTAAATAAGCTTGCAGAAATATCCTATCCTTTATATCTGACTCATGGTTTTACTGGCTATACCTTTTATTTCTTATTTTATCATTTCAGCTCAAACGTTCTTTTTTCTGCTGTTGCTGCTTTATCTCTAGTTTTGTTATTAACCGTTTTAATTCATCGGTATGTTGAAAAACCAGCCATTGCTTTTTCCAAGGAATTAATAAAAAACAAAGAGAATTTACGGTTACCAGTTTTTCTTAAACGGCGATTTGTCAAATTGAATGAAGGATAATTGACATTTGATATGACGACAGATTCTAACTTGGATGAAAGCAATGTTGTACTTCAGAAAACATTTTAATTATTCATCATCAATAATAATAGTTCATTTTTTCGGTAGTTACTATATTATAATGCTTGATTATGTTACAATTTTGTCCATCTAGGTTTTTTATGGGTCATTTGATGAGGGCAAAAAAATTTTTCCGAATTTTAAATTTTTTTTCCACTGTTTCTTTAAGCGAACGAAAGAATAGATATTTAAAAACAAAAGATCATAAACCCTATCAACTAGTTGTTGAGGATTATGTTCCAATTATTCAACACTATATCGATAAACATTGTCTTAATAATACCATTGCTATTGTGAATGGTTCCACACTGTTTGGTGAGCGAAAAATATCAGAAAAAAGGGCAATGATTCAGGAAGACATAAATTTATTTGAGAATGAAGAAATAAAATATGGTATTTTTATACGAAATTATTGGGTTGCTCCAGGTAATTCAATCCCTTCACGATTTTATTTAAATCAAATTGATAATAAACATACAGATTTTTCAGTTTAGTATGATGAGTTATATAATGTACTTAAACAGGGATTTTTGCGTGAAGATGGAAATTTGCATGAACTTAATAGGGAAGAGCTTAAGCGGTTGAATCAATTATGTTTAAGCTTAAAGTGTCGGGAAAAACTAGAAGAATATCGGTTAAAAAAAGTAGAAGAGCTGCGGCTTCGCCAAGAAAAAGTTTGTTTGAACAAGGAACAGGCATTAGAAGAAATAAAGAAAATTCAGGAAAATCTCAATGATAGCGAAAATATAATTTATTTTTTTACTAATGATAAGCGAATTGGTCCCGGTCATTTTGAATGCTTATATATCAGAAAGACAGAAATAATTAAACCAGTTCATTGGTATTTAGATGATTCTAATATTATTGATAGTAAAGATCTAAATAATTTATTTATTACCGATCTTAGTAATTATGTATCCCCTGTTTTGAATTTTAAGCTATTGCAGCCACAAGTGGATTTAGTAAGTTGCGGCACATTAGGATTGATGTATTTAAAAGAGCTTTTAAAAAATGATGCTCATCAATTGAATATGCATACGTTAAAGCTTACTTTAATTCAGGAGGAAAATGAGTTAGTCAAGTTGTTTATCCCATCTCCTCATGTTTTACGTTACTCTCAATCAAGTTTTTATAATAGTCTCCTTTTGGCAATGATTAAAAATGATAAAGAAAGTACTATAAAGTATAAGAACATAAAATATAGAGTTAAACCTTTAAAACAAGTGTTGGAAGATTCATTGCAGCTTGCCAGGAAAAATGGGAATAATGGTATTATTGAAGAAAATACTCAAATACTCAAATACTCACCACCATTGATGCCTTTCGTAAAGACTGGTTAGTTGAATACAATAAAGCGATGCGCAAAAGAAAAGCCATGCAAGGTGATGAGTTTAATTTGTATTTAACATATGCAGGTAAGCGGCTCCAAGCTTTAGCAAACCATCCTGATGGTTTGTATAAAAATTTAAAACTTGAGCATATTGAAAAAGTAAATAACAATTTTTCTTTGTTAGAGAAGATTAAAAAAATTTTTGCTAAAGCGGAAATGTCATGGGTTACTCGTTTTTTGGACAATAACAAAAGGAAAGAAAAGCAGGAAGTAAATTTACCAGATATTTCTACAACTCAAATACGTTTCTAGTTTAACCAGTGGTTGTACTCAGATCTTAAGTTCCACAAAAAGTTTGGCAAACACGTTCACCAGTTGATGGAGGACTTTGTAAGTCTTCCGTGTGTTTTTGCTGATGATAAGGATTTTTCATTACTGTTAATAGTCTATCGATTAAAGTGCGATCATTATTTTCAACAAATTGATTCAGCGCTTTTTCAATTAAGTGATTTCTGGGAATATAAGCAGGATTTACCTTATTCATTTTCTTTTTTAGTTCAGTGAAAGGAATGTTTTGCTGTTGAATAGCATACAGCCAGTTAGTCACCCATTGTTGGCTGTCCGGGCTATCACCTAGGATTTTGATCAATTGTTTTTGTATCAATTCCGAATTCATAGCCGAACTTAATAAACGAAAAGTATTAGTGTAATCTGGCTTAGCTTCCTGTAATAAACACATAAACTGATTAATTAATGCGGTTAATGCCTCTGTTTCA
>CAZTYT010000017.1:0-798 GCA_964618245.1 uncultured Legionella sp.
CTCCTCCTTTAACTCGTGAAGCTGAATTGCTCACTGAAATTCGCGATTTATTAAAAGGAAACTCTAAAACTGAAGTGTGACAATATTATTTGTTCAAAATTGAATCTTGGGGTATAATTGGTGCTCAATTTAATTTGTATGAATAGTTATTATGCCAAAAAAATGGGTAAATATTACAATCAAAGAGTATTGTGCAGCGACTAAAACGGATTATAAATTTACTTGTAGAGTTTCTGATCCAAATCAAATTAAGCTCGACTTATTGGCAATAATTAATACAAGGCATGCTGAAAATTTAAGTCAATCGCTATTATCTCACTTCATTTATCCCAAGCGCGGCAAACACTCTTCTCGCAAGTATCGGGGCGATCATCACGTGCGGACTTGGGAGTATCAACAGGCATTGACTAGGCCCGTGATAGATGCATTATTTATTGAATATCCAGAAATATTTGAGGAAATACTTGATGCTGTGATTGCCTCCAATGATAATGCTATGAAAGAGGGATTTTTAAACTGCTGTAAAAATACTAATGTGGATTTTCCCAAGGCCATTTTTCATCCACTAGATGAGAAGTTAAAAGAAAAATTGCATCAAGAATTTCAAGCATTACGAGAACTAAATCCAAGTAGCCAAAAGGTGCAAATTTTAGCTGATAAACTTACGAACTACTTAAATGATTGGCCATCCGGATTATCAGATTTAGACGCACTTCAATATAGAATGAAATTTATTAAAGTGTTACATAGCCATGATCAACATTTTGCAGAAGAACCAAATTATAAAAAAATTTGTTT
>CAZTYT010000017.1:808-19141 GCA_964618245.1 uncultured Legionella sp.
TCAGTGAAAATGCAATAGAAGTGGCTTTAATGAATTATAAAAAAATTTGTTTCAATATCATAACTATTTTGTTCACCGGCGGGTTTGCTAATTTAGTAAATTTGCATTTAACTGGAAATTTTTGGTTTTTTAAACAAACAGCCTCGCAAAAGCAAATAGAAAAAATTGATAGGAAAATAGAGTTACCACTTCATGAAAAACCCTCCAATGATAATGATGAGGGACTAAAGCCAGGTGATATCATTCAGCCTATTTATGAACCTGCTATTGATAATGATGATTTACTCTATGCAGCACTTAGACTAAAAATGCACGGATTCTAAGAGAAAAATAATTGTATATTTATTGTGCTATAATTGGGATACGAACAAATTAAAAGGGATATTTATGAACGAGTTACTGAATTTGATTGCAGTAATCATAGTTTTTGGTGTTGGTTTATGGCTGATAAACGCTTTTATTCCCATGCCTGGAGCAATTAAAAGTCTTTTAAACGTTTTGGTTTTAATTATATTGATAATTTATATTCTTCAATTTTTCGATGTAATAAAAACCATATTACCGACGATTAGGATTTTAAAATAGTAGTCTTATCAATATTAATATTAAATTTTTGTTGGGTCTTGGCCCAACAAAAATTTCTATGCTTCACTTCATAATTCAGACATTTTTTTATAAATAAAAAATGGCAGATGGGTCATGACCGCCATAATTCCCCGCCAAAAAAAAGGAAAATAAAATAGATGCTTACTCCTTTTTAAAGCATTCCGACAGGATTTCGCACAATTTTCAGGAGCGCCAGCATAAAAAATACCCGGTAAACCATAAGTTTGCTTGGTATCAATAAATCCTAAACGTGCAATAGTAATCTTTTGAGAGGCGCTAGCTGCTTGTTGCAAGCCTTGAAGATAGATTTCAATGCATGCTTTACTTGCTCCATAAAGACTATTTTTAGCGCGGCCACGACAAGCTGCAACCGAGCTTAAATAGATAAGATTATGTTTATTCTGTGGTCGATTTAAATAAGCATAAATTAATAGAATAGTTGCCTGAATATTAGTATTTATAAGTTCTGTAATGGATTGTATGTTTAAGTCTTTATTTTCTGTAAAATTGCTATGAGCAATAAATAAATCCAATTCTCTCTGATCTGTTTTGAAAATAGAGAGTATCTTTTCAGGTTTGGCCTCCAGATCCATAATCAGGGTTTCACTGTCAACCTGATATCGTAATTTTATATCATTTGCGATCAGAGCTAATTGCTCTTCTTGTCTGCCAACCAGCAGTAAGTTATCGCCTGCTTGTGCTACAAGTTGCGCATATTTTTCGGCAATAATGGAAGTTGCACCAACAATAACCCAGGTTCTTGATGTCATTTGATAATTCCTAATCGTTTTGCTAAATCAGAATTCATAGGGCTTTTGAATTGACTCAAAATATTGGTAAATCGTACATGATTTTTATACATTTTTTGATATTGTTCAGCATTAAGTTCTAAATCTTTTGCTAGATAAACTTGTCCGTTAAGTTCAGTAATTAATTGATTCATAGCTTTTATGGCCAGTCTTGCCTGTTGATTATGCACAAAATCAACAGCCAAAGTGAATCCAGGTTTGCAAAAGGAAAGCAGGCCTGTTCCCGGTTGAGTAAATAGTTTGAGTACTGCTAATGTAGGCGTAGCTCTTTCCTTTCTTATTAATCCTACAAGCTCTTTTAAAGTAGCGGAAGCAACGCTTTGATCAAATACGGCTTGAAATTGAATTAATCCTTTTCTGCCATAGAGCCTGTTCCAATGTTGGATTGAATCTAATGGATTGTTAAATTGGATGAGTTCGCATTGCTCTTGTTTTTTTCGGGAATGAAAAAAAAATTGATTAAATAATTTCATGCTCCATGAATTTAATAAGTTGAAAGGGAGTTGGGGTATTGTTGGGTGACGCGATTTTTTACTTATAAATGCTGCACAAGGATTTGCTAAAGAGAGAATTGCTCGTGGCTTAGGGTGTAATAAATCAACCCAGGCCGCTTGATACTCCTGTTTGAGACCTTCATTACACATCCATTCGGTTAGCGCTTCCCAAGATAAAAAAGTTCGATTTTCGACTTGCACATGGCGAGAAGCTTTTTTTAGTCGGAGGGCAGCATGCGTAATAATTCCAGTTAAACCCAAACCGCCAATAGTTGCATAAAATAATTCATGATTTTCTTCCCGGCTACAACGAATTTTTTTATTACCAATGAGCAACTCCAGCCAAATAAGATGATGACCAAAACTGCCTTGATGAGGATTATTTTTCCCATGTACATCATGCGCAATACTTCCTGCTACGGTAGCATATAAGGTACCGGGAATTACAGCTGGGATAAAGTTTGAATCTATCAAGAATAGATCTTTAAGCAAGACCCCGCCTTGGCAAACCAGAATACCAGTTTCCTGATCAAAACTTATAAAATGATTAAATCGGCTGCTATCAATGATCAAATGATTAGTATTAAAACAACTATCGTTATAACTTAACCCTGAACCCCGAACCAGCAAGGATCTAGGTTCATTTTGTACCATGTAATCGAGAAGTTGATATTCATTTTCTGGACGTATAACATTGGATTGGCTATAACTTGCACGGCTAAAATTAGTCAAAGTGATTTTTTTGCTGTGCATAAAGGTTACCTGACGGATGAATTATGGTATAAGACTATAATTCATTTAGGAATTAGTTGGAAAGTAATTATTCTGTTTCTTAGTGCTAAAAGCTTATTTACGCCAAGTAATTGACGTAATTACAATTTTTATGTCAAATTATTGTGGAAGTTCACGCGGAGTGGCGCGTAAAGTCACATAAGCGGTATAACTAACAAGACGTATGTTTTACCCTGGATTTGCAATAGATTCAGGGACAAGGATGGTATGGATTACTTATGACCGACAAGAATGTTTTATCACAAGAAGAAATTGATGCTCTTCTAAAAACTGTTGAAGACTCTCCTGAAGGAGGAACTCAAGCCCCAGAGCCTCAGGAAACTTCCAGTGCAAAATCTTCCACAAAAAAAACCAAGGGCGGGAAACCTGTTGCAAGTGATTCCAGTGTTAATTTTGAAGATAGTGAAGTAAAAACATTAAATTTTAACTCCCAAGAACGAATCATTAAGGGTAAATTACCAGTACTTGATCGTGTTTATGATCGCGCGGTGAAATTATTTGCTGCTGATATTTACCAGTTAACAGCCAAAGACTTTGAAATCACGCAAAATCAGATGTCATTTGTAAAAAACCGTGAGTTTATGGAAAGTCTTCCTAACCCAATCCTAATGAGTATTTATAAATTTAAACCGCTACGAGGCAAAGGGATAATCATGTTTGATAGTACCTTTGTTTATGATTTAGTGGATTACTATTTTGGTGGAAGTACTCAATTTTTTGCTCAGAAAGACAGAACTGATTTTACAGCAACTGAATTGAGAGTAATGGAGTCAGTTTGCAAGAAGTTGGTTGCTGATCTGACTCTGGCATGGAAATCCATAATTCAGCTTGATATTACTAAATTTGCAGATGAGACTAACCCTCAGTTAGTCAATATTGCTGAGCCTGATGAAATGTTAGTGGTTGTTAAATTTTCCCTGAATTTTGGTAAAGAGGTTGGTGAGTTTTATTTTATTTTACCTTATTCCATGGTGGAGCCTATTAAAGAGCAATTGGAGTTAGGTGCTGCGCGCCCAGATGATGAAATTGACCCTAACTGGGTTAAATCGCTCAAAGAAGAGTTAATGGAAGTTGAACTGACTATAAGTGCTGCAATGGCTCAAACTAAAAGTACTTTTGGCGCAGTAATGTCATGGCAAGTTGGCGATTTTATTCCAGTTGAAATGAAAGAAGTAGTTACATTAGATGTTGAAGGTACTCCAGGTTTTACTGCAACCTTAGGTACTGCCAGCGAAAAACGCGCGTTAAAAATTATAAAAAATATTAGTTATTAGGGGATTTGGATGACACAAGATTCTGCAATGGAGCAACCTAAACAAGTCAATACATTGCATCAGGAAACTGATAGCGAAAAAATGGATTTAATTCTAGACATACCCGTGTCAGTTACTGTAGAGATTGGTCGTACTAAGATGACTATTCGTAACTTATTACAATTAAACCAAGGTGGTATTGTAGCACTTGATCGTTTAGCAGGTGATCCGCTCGATGTGCTGGTTAATGGTACATTGGTGGCACATGGCGAGGTAGTTGTAGTCAATGACAAGTTTGGTGTGCGTTTGACTGATATCGTGAGTAAAGCAGAGCGGATTAAGCGCTTAAGATGATTCAGCATGCCATAACTCAAAGTGAGCTCACGCGAGTAGTGTTGGGCTTGTTCGCTGTTTTATTACTAATCCTTATTTTATCCTGGTTAGTAAAACGGTTACAGGGTGTACACTTGGGTTCTGCCAAGGGCTTTCAGTCTATTGCGACTATGATGCTTGGGCCTAAGGAAAAAATAATGTTATTAAAGGTAGGGACCAGGTACTTGTTACTTGGAGTAGGTTCAAGTCATGTTTCACTTCTACATGATTTTGGTGAAGAATTACCTCCAGGTTTTGATTCTACGAATAAAACCTCATTTTCGGAGCTGCTTAAATCAACAGTAGTGAAGTCTTAATATGAAAATAACGAAATACGTTGTACTTACTTTGTTACTCAGTTTTTTGCCTTTAGCAATACAAGCTGCCTCACTCGCTTTGCCTGCTGTGACAGTACAACCTGGCGCACAGGGAGGGCAGGCTTATAGTGTAAATTTGCAAATTCTGATTTTTATGGGGTTGCTCACGGTTTTACCTGGCTTACTTATGGCAATGACCGCATTTACTCGAATAATTATCGTACTCTCTATCTTAAGACAGGCTATCGGTTTAGCTCAGGCACCAACAAATCAGGTGCTCATTGGAATCGCTTTATTTATGACTTACTTTGTGATGGCGCCTGCTTTTAATAAAATTAATGAAACAGCGATTCAACCTTACCTGGCTGAAACGATTAAATTTCCTCAGGCATTGACTAATGCCCAGGCTCCATTACGTGAATTTATGTTGAATCAAACGCGTAAAAATGATCTGTCCCTATTTGAAAAATTTGCACATAAAGATCCGGTTTCTTTGAATGATATTTCAATGAGTATCATTATTCCTGCATTTATTACTAGTGAATTAAAAACCGCATTTCAAATTGGTTTTATTTTATTTTTACCTTTCTTGATTATTGACTTGGTTGTTTCGAGCGTATTAATGGCAATGGGTATGATGATGTTGTCACCGTTGATCATTTCATTGCCCTTTAAGATTATGCTGTTTGTAATGGTTGATGGATGGACTTTGATACTTGGATCCTTAGCCTCCAGTTTCGCTATTAGTTAATGCTTTGATCGGCGCATTTCATCAGGGCTACATTTTATAGACAATTAGACATGGGTAATAAATAACTAGGAGAGGTTATGAATACTGAATCAGTTGTTTCCATATTCAGTGAAGGGGTGTACATCATGTTGATGTTAATTGCTGTGCTGGTTGTCCCTGGTTTAATTGTGGGGCTTCTCGTTGCCATGTTTCAGGCAGCAACCCAGATCAATGAATCGAGCTTGAGCTTCATTCCTAAACTTTTTGTTACCTTTTTAGTGATGGTATTTGCAGGGCCTTGGCTGTTGAAAACCATGGTTAATTATACTGATTCTTTAATTAGTAATATTCCTTATTTGATAGGATAGGAATCAAATGGATTTTGATTATCCAACATTAATTCGCTACATAAGTCAGGTTATTTGGCCATTTGCTCGTATAGGTGGTTTATTGCTAACTGTACCTGTTTTTTCATCGGTTTTATTACCAAGTCGTATTAAAGTTATTTTTCTTTTTACTTTAAGTTGGGTTTGTTCTTCATTAGTGCCTGCTGAATTAACCTTTCTTAATTTTGATGGCACCTACTTGGTGTATGTTGCACAAGAGCTCCTTTTAGGTATGCTTATGGGGTTTGTTTTACAGTTAGCTTTTCAGGTATTTATTATTGGGGGACAAATTATTTCAATGCAGGCTGGAATGGGATTTGCAGTGATGGTTGATCCTGCCAGTAAAGCCAGTGTTCCTTTAGTGGGGCAGTTGTACTTAATTATGATCACACTGGTTTTTTTATCCTTGAATGGCCATTTAATGGTTATTGAAACGTTAATGGATAGTTTTAAGATATTACCAATAGGAAAAAATACCGTTACTTCGTCTATGTTATGGCAGGTGATAACGTTTTCAAGCTGGATGTTTAAAAAATCATTGCTAATTTCAATACCGGCTTTATTGTCTTTATTAGTGGTTAGTTTATCATTTGGTGTAATGGCGCGCGCAGCGCCGCAATTAAATATTTTTTCGTTAGGCTTCCCGATTACCCTCTTAATGGGTGTGGTGGTGATTAAAGTAGGTTTGCCGAGCGTTGCTGCGCAAATGGTAGATATTATTGATGATGGAATGCGTTTTGTAGTAGGGATGTTACATTAATGTCAGAACAAGATAATGAAGAAAAGACCGAACAGCCCTCGCCGAAACGGCTTCGTGAGGCGCGTGAAAAAGGGCAGGTAGCCCGTTCCCGGGATTTCAATACTACGGTAGCATTGCTTTTTACTGCAGTGGGTTTTCTCATTTTTGGTAAACAACTCTCGGATCAATTGGCGTTAATGATGCGCCATTCCTTTGAATTTAATACGGAAGTGATTATCACGCCTGTTGTCAGCCTTGAGCGCTTGTTTTTTCTAGCTAAGATGGGGCTTTCCTCTCTTTTCCCCATTCTTATCGTTATATTTTTCGTGTCATTGGTAGCCCCCATTTTGCTAGGCGGCTGGGTTTTTAGTGGGCAGGTAGTTAGACCTAAATTGACTCGCCTAAATCTTTTACAAGGTTTTAAACGGATGATTTCTGTTAAAAATTTTGTGGAAATGATCAAGTCATTTTTTAAATTTCTAGTAGTAGCTTGCATTACTATTTTAGTTTTGAAAATCCAGGTGCCTGCATTACTGGCTTTAGCACATGCCCCTATTGAAACAGCAATTAACAATGGGGCTCTCATTGTAGTGAAATGTTTTTTATGGGTTTCTGCTAGTTTGCTTTTAATTGCAGGAGTTGATGTCCCTTTTCAATTATATGAACATCATAAAAACCTAAGAATGACCAAGCAGGAATTAAGGGACGAATATAAAGAAACAGAAGGTAAGCCCGAGATTAAAAATGCTATTCGTCGTGCGCAACAAGAAATAGCAAGACGACGAATGATGGCGGAAATACCTAAAGCGAATGTTATCTTAACTAATCCAACTCATTACGCAGTTGCGTTAACTTATAAAGAAAAAGGTAATAAAGCACCTATTGTCGTAGCAAAAGGGAAAAATTTAGTTGCTTTTCAAATTAGTAAAGTTGCAAAGGAGAATGATATTCCTATTATTTCTGTACCTCCTTTAGCAAGAGCGCTTTATTTTTCTACTAAGTTAAATGCGGAAATACCACGGGGTCTTTACGTTGCTGTTGCTCAAGTACTAGCCTATGTCTTTCAGTTACGAAATAAAAGGCGCTATGACCATAAGCCTGCGGCATTACAAAATGTACCTATTCCACCTGAATTTGTTCGTGAGGAGGATGTTTAATGAACAACACACTACAATATTTACAATATTGGATGCGTCAGGGTTTAGGAACTCCTTTAATGTTGATTATCATGCTTGGCATGATGATATTGCCATTACCGCCATTTTTATTAGATGTTTTTTTTACTTTTAATATTGCGTTGTCTCTCGTTGTATTATTAGCCGTGATTTACAGTGAACGACCTTTAGACTTTGCTGTTTTTCCCACCGTGATTCTTTTGGCTACCTTATTGCGGTTGGCATTGAATGTGGCATCGACTCGTGTAGTGCTTTTAAACGGCCATCATGGAACTGATGCAGCAGGTCATGTAATTCAATCTTTTGGTGAAGTGGTTATCGGTGGTAACTATACCGTGGGTTTGGTGGTTTTTATTATCTTGCTGGTTATTAATTTTGTTGTGGTAACCAAAGGTGCTGGACGTGTATCAGAGGTTAGCGCACGTTTTACCTTAGACTCATTGCCAGGTAAACAAATGGCAATTGATGCGGATTTAAATGCGGGATTGATCAACCAGGAACAAGCTATCCAGCGGCGTTTGGACGTAGCTCAAGAGGCCGATTTTTATGGTTCGATGGATGGTGCTAGTAAATTCGTACGCGGAGACGCAGTTGCCGGGATTTTAATTCTTGCAGTAAATATGATTGGTGGGTTAATTATCGGAGTATTCCAACATGGAATGAGTGTTTCTGATGCATTGCATAATTACATTTTGCTAACAATTGGTGATGGTTTGGTGGCTCAAGTACCGTCGCTAGTACTTTCAACTGCAGCTGCAATTATTGTTACTCGTGTCTCAAGCGCTCAAAATATGGGGCATGCTGTTATTACACAAGTAATTTCTAATCCACGTTCACTAATCATTGCTTCGGCTATTCTGGGGGTAATTGGTATTATTCCTGGTATGCCTCATGTGGCTTTTATTTTACTTTCTTCCGGACTTGCAGGAATGGCTTATTTATTTACTCAACAGGAAAAAGAAAAACGTAGAATTGAAAGTAAGAAAGAAAGTGATCCCAGTGCAGTGTCTGGCCCTAGTCTTTCTACAGAACTATCTTGGGATGATGTGAATCCAGTTGATATTATCAGTTTAGAAGTTGGGTATCGTTTGATTCCTTTGGTGGATAATACCCAAGGGGGAGTTCTACTCGCGCGTATCAAAGGAGTACGAAAAAAAATCTCTCAAGAATTGGGATTCCTGATTCCCTCCGTTCATGTCCGTGATAATCTGGATTTAAAGCCTAATCAGTATCGAATCAGCCTTGCAGGCGTGGTGATGGGAGAAGCTACTATTCATCCTGATCGTTCTTTGGCAATTAATCCTGGACAAATTTTTGGTGAATTAGAGGGTATTAAAACCCATGATCCAGCTTTTGAGAGATTTTTTTTCGCATGGAAGCAGTTTGGATAACTGAAAGTCAAAAAGAACAAGCACACACATTAGGTTACACGGTAGTTGATGTAGCTACGGTAGTTGCAACACATCTAAGTCAAGTTTTAGAAAGAAACAGCCAACAATTACTTGGCTATGAAGAAACACAGCAGTTATTGGATAAACTGTCATTAAGTTCGCCTAAACTAGTCAAAGAGTTAGTCCCGGATGGTCTTTCATTAGGGATGATTAGTAAAGTTTTACAAGGTTTATTAACCGAACATATTCCCTTAACGGATATACGCACAATTGTTGAAACTTTAGCAGAGATGGCACCAAAATCAAAAGATACTGATTTTTTAATCAGTCAGGTACGTATAGCCTTATCACGTTTAATTACTCAAAAAATTAGTGGAGTGAATGAAGAGCTACCAATTATTACTTTGAAACCTGAATTGGAGCAATTATTACAAAACACTATTCAAAATGGTAATTCAGCGGGAATTAATTTTGAACCGGGAATGGCAGATAAAATTCAGCACTCATTAACTCAGTTGGCTATTCAACAACAAGCCAAGCAAGAAAGTTCCGTATTAGTGGTTCAACCGGCGATACGCTCAGTATTAGCACGATTTGTGCGTAACATATCTCCGGATTTTCATGTTTTGTCTTATCAAGAAATTCCTGATAATAAACAGATCAGAATCATTGGCACTGTCGGTTAACTGGTATAAAGTAGTAGGGGGAATATTTATATATCTCATTGATAACTAAAAAAAACGATAAGTTAAAATTTTTAATTAAACGGAAGTGGTACTTGAATCAACTTTTTTGAATTTTGAAGATTAGTGCCCGTTAGAGCAGGGGGAGCTTTATGAAATTAAAACGATTTGTCGCCGCTGATACACGTACGGCTATGCAACAAATTAAGGCGACATTTGGTTCTGAGGCAGTTATTTTATCCAGCAGCGAAGTAGAAGGTGGGGTAGAAATAGTCGCAGCCATAGATTTTGATGAAACCATTCTTTCACCAGAGGCAGCAATAGCATGTGCTGAACCACCTAGTCAGGCAGATAACTCTCAAACTCAAACTCCTTTTGATGATCTGCGGCTAGAAATCCAAACTTTGCGTGGCATGTTGGAAGCTCAATTGAGAGGGGGAAGCGTTGGGGGCAGTAGTGAGCCATTGCATACTGTTTTATTACAAAAACTGCTCTATCTAGGGGTTAGCCCAACGACTGCTGCAGCATGGACCCGTCAAATTCGCCCTGATCTTAATCAACAACGTGCTTGGCAGGCCATCTTGACCCATATCACTGAACAACTACCTATTCGTGATACTCGCCGCATTGAGGAAGGCGGTATTTATGCCTTTTTAGGCCCTACTGGAGTTGGAAAAAACAACTACAATGGCAAAAATTGGTGCTCGTTTTGCATTAAGGTTTGGAGCAGATAAATTAGGCCTGGTCACTATGGATACCTACCGGATGGCTGCTCAAGAACAATTGATGCTTTATGGGAAAATTTTGGGTGTACAAGTTTGCTTGGCTCATGATGAGGTTTCTCTATCGCGCGTATTACGACAATTAAGTGATAAAAAACTAATTTTAATTGATACAGCAGGAATGAATCCTTCTGATGAACGAGTTGTAAGGCAAATGCAAATTTTAGGTACTTACATGCAATCAATTGCTAAAGTACTGGTACTACCTGCAACCAGCCATTATCAGGTTTTGGTGGACGCAATTCACCGATATGAAACAAACCATGTTGATCAATGTATTCTGACCAAACTGGATGAGGCACAAGCAATAGGTGGTGCTTTAAGTGCGGCTATTGAGACTGGTTTAAGAATAAGCTATTTAACTCATGGGCAGCGGGTGCCTGAAGACATTAAAATGGCTACACGTCATCAGCTCGTAGAGCTATTTGCCCAACAGGAACAGCAATTATTCCCAGTAGAAAATAATTTTATGAATCAAGAGCAGCAAATACCACCACAACGCAAGCCTCAAACTGTGGGGAGAGAATACTATGTTGAGAGCTGATCTGGATTTTAGCGATCAGGCTGCAGGTTTGAGAAATTTATCTCGCATTAAACCGGTTAAGGTGATTGCAGTTACTGCTGGTAAAGGAGGCGTTGGAAAAAGCAATGTCTCTGTGAATTTGGCTGTTGCGCTATCTCAACTTCATAACAAAGTCATGTTGCTTGATGCAGATTTAGGGCTGGGAAATATTGATATAATGTTAGGTTTACATACGCAATATGATCTTTCTCATGTCATTCAGGGAACCTGTCGTTTAAGTGATATTGTGTTACAAGGCCCTAATGGTTTACAAATTATACCTGCAGCTTCAGGGACAGAATTTATGTCACAGCTTCGGCATAGACAGCATGCGGGTATTATTGATGCTTTCAATGAGCTTACTGCAAATCTTGATTATGTCATTGTTGATACAGCTGCAGGCATTTCCGATACAGTATTGAGCTTTACCCGTTCAGCTCAAGAGTTGATAGTTGTTGTTTGCGATGAGCCCACTTCTCTAACAGATGCTTATGCTTTAATAAAAGTGATGAGTAAGCGTTATGGATGGACAAACTTTCATATTGTGGCCAACATGGTTAGAAATTTAAAAGATGGGAATGATTTATTTAATAAATTGTTCCGAGTTTCCGAGCAATTTCTGAATGTTAAGCTAGACTATTTAGGAGCGATACCGTTTGATGAACATGTTCATCGAGCGGTAAAAAGCCAAAAGCCTGTCCTTATGGCATACCCAGAATCGAATGCTGCTATAGCAATGCAGGAGATTGCCGCCGGAGTATCCAATTGGCCATTTCGATCTTTATTGGGTGGCAGTAGCAGTTTATTTTTAGAGCGTTTAGTAATGGATGAAGTATAAAACTGTATCACTTTTCACTTTGTTCTTGTTTTTAATCTATATTTTAAAGACAAGTGCAGTGAAATGATTGGTTTGTGATAAGGAGAGTATCGTGGATGCTTTGGCTGCCTACAGCAAAGTAAATCAGCAAATCCAAGAAACGCTGGTAAAAAATCATGCTTTGTTGGTCAAACGAATTGCTCATCACTTAATGGGGCGTTTGCCCCAAAGCGTGCAGCTTGATGATTTAATTCAGGCAGGTATGCTTGGATTATTAGAAGCAACAAGGCATTATGATTCTTCCAAGGGAGCCTCTTTTGAAACTTATGCCGGGATTCGCATTAGAGGCTACATGCTTGATGAAGTGAGAAGGAATGACTGGGTTCCACGCTCTGTACATCGCAACTCACGAATGATTTCTGAAGCAGTGAAAAATGTAGAGCATCAATTAGGAAGAGAAGCGAAAGACTCAGAAATTGCCACAGAGCTAGGTATTTCTATTAGCGAATACCATGAGATGTTGCAAGATTCAGCAAGCAGCCACTTATATGGTTTCGATGATTTAGGTGTCACGGATGATGCCTTGCAAGGTGAAGAAGGACAGACTTCTACTGAACCTCATGCTAATGTGTTTCATAATGACTTAATGAGCCGTTTGGCAGAAGTAATTAAAGGGTTACCCCATAAAGAACAAATGGTGCTTTCCTTATATTATGAGCATGATTTGAATTTGAAAGAAATTGGGGAGGTTCTAGGAGTGAGTGAATCGCGTGTTTCACAAATTCTTAGTCAGGCAACACATCGTGTGAAGTCACGATTACCGGAATAATAAAGAGTATGGATGCATTAACAATAATCGGTTTATTGACAAGCTTTGGTGCAATCGCCATTGGACAAATGTTTGAAGGCGGTAATCTTCGTTCCTTATTAAATTTCTCTGCTCTATTGATTGTTTTTGGCGGGACTATAGGGGCAGTGTTAGTACAAACATCGAGGCAGACTTTTTTTTAGATCGCTTCGAATGTTACCTTGGATATTTACTCCACCACATCTGGATTTTGAAGTCTGTCGAACACGAATGTTTGAGCTCGCGCGCAAAGCCAGACAATTGGGTATGCTTTCATTGGAAGATCATTTGGAAACAGAAAAAAATCCTCTAATCAATAAAGGGTTAGAGCTGTTGGTGATTGGTGTTGACAAGCAAACTATCAGGCAAGTTTTGGAAGATGAAATTGAGCGAATTGAGTATAATGATTTACGCGCAGCCCATGTTTTTGAGAGTATGGGGGGATATAGCCCGACCTTGGGAATTTTAGGGGCAGTATTAGGACTAATTCAGGTAATGCGGCATTTGTCTCAACCCAATGAGCTAGGGGTTGGTATTGCTGTTGCTTTCGTGGCAACTGTTTATGGCGTTGGTCTGGCTAATCTGGTGTTCTTGCCTATTGCTAATAAACTGAAAGCATGTGTTGCACGCCAAGTTCATTACGATGAAATGATTGTCGAAGGGATGGTTTCCATTGCTGCGAGTGAAAGCCCTGGAATTTTATTGCTAAAACTTAATAACTTTGGACAGCAGAAGAAAAATGAAATCAAAAAAGCGAAAGCATGAAGAACATGTTGATCTTCACCGTTGGATTATTTCCTACGCTGATTTTATTACTTTGTTGTTTGCTTTTTTTGTGGTCATGTATGCTATTTCCTCTGTAAATACCTCAAAATACAAATCACTTTCAGAGGGAATGAAAACAGCTTTTAATAAAAAAGATAAAGAAAATCAACAACAATCTACCGAAGATATTAATGAAGGCCCAAATAGCAAGCGTGTTATGGGTAAATTTCAGGATGGATTAGATGAAATTAACCAATCATTATCCGAGCTAGAAGATGCAAATTATAAAATTAATCGTCAGAAAGGTTGGATTGAGTTAGACATTAAATCCGGTGCTTTATTTGGCTCTGGCGATGTTGATTTAAAAGCGGATGCTTTAATTAAGTTAATGCAATTGGCTGGAAAATTAAAAAAATCACATGCTATCATTTCAGTGGAAGGATATACTGACAATGTTCCCATAGAAACACCACAATACCCGTCAAATTGGGAGCTTTCAGCTGCTCGAGCCGCTGCGGTTGGCCGTATTTTAAATAATTATGGCATTAATTCACAGCGTTTGATGGTAACAGGCTATGGCGATCAGTATCCCATTGCTGATAATATAACAGATGCAGGAAGGGCGTTAAATCGTCGAGTAAGCATCATTATTGCAGTGAACAGAAAAACGGAACGTCTGCTAAACCCGGCATTAAGAAAACAAACTCATGTTGTAGTAGGGAAATAAGGAAATAATAATGATAAATAGTATTGTCTTCAGCTTAAATGTAGTTTTTTTTGTATTAATTGGTAATTTTTTGTGGGCTCAATATAAAAAAATCATGAGTCTTCAAGAAAGATTGGATAACCTTGCTAAATCAATCGAACAAATTGTCAAAGACCACCCTGTATTGATCCATGCTGATTTACTTTTTTCTAAGCAGTTAAAAGAGATCAATACCCAATTAACTAGTATGGATAACCAATTACAAGGGTTGGAAAACAAACGGGAAAATGACGGCGGTTATCAGCATGCCATGAAAATATTGGAAATGGGTGGAAATCGAGAAGAAATTGTTGAAAGCTGTCACTTATCTCATGCCGAAGCAGAATTTCTGATGAATTTGCAAGCTTATCGTGCAGCAATGAAAACAGTGTAAAGACTCTTTGTCTACCGCTGTTTTATCATATCGAATATTTTTTACATCACATGAACTTATACAGCTCAGTATTCCTGGTTGCTTGCAACCAGGAATACTGAGCTGCGTAGGTTGTGGGTTCTGATGTATCGACATCATAAAAAAACAAGGAAAATGCGGCTTTTAAATAGGTCGATACTCTTAATAATTTCTTAATAATAATCTGTTACTATACATCAAAAATACAGTGATGATGGGTATATATTATGAATTTACATACATTTTTTTATAAAAGCACAGGAGTGATGGGCAGGATATATAAAGAAGAAAATGGTAATAAAGATATCCTTCCACATTTTTTTCCCACTTTTAAGTCTCCAGCTGATCCCTTCTTTAGTTTTGCGGCAATAGGTGTCGCGCCTCTAACCTGTGGACTAGTGACTTGCGTGGCTGCGGCCCAAACATTATATAGTGCTTTGGAGTCTGTGATTAATATACTGACTTTTCAACCCTCTGAAGCTCAAAAATCAAGTAAAGAGGCATGGAATAATTTAAAGGTATTTGGAGTGACACTTTTTCTAACTGTAATTAGTCCTTTTGTTCAACTAATTGATTTTATTGGTAGTATTGTCAAGACAATTAAGAATCTGTTCTCTCCTGGAGAGGAAGAGCAGTATGATCAAAGTTATAATTGCGGTCCTAGGTAAGTCATATACTGCCTGATGAAGTGAACAACTTTTTACTTATATCTCTGCATATTATGGCTTGCTCCAAAGAGATGGTTACAAAATTTAACCATCTCTTTGACTTATAAATCCCTACGGCATTTATGAAAATGCTATTTTTCATCATTAGTGCAATTGAGAAGGCACTTGCATTTCTTCAATAAAATAAGCAAGTTTTTCACTCGCAGCTATATCCGTATTTTTTAAGGTTTCTACGAGATGCTTTTGAGCTGTAAGTGGATTCTCATGAATAAAAAAGATTACCTTGGCAATTTCATTAAGAAAACAATCTGTACTTAAAGTATCAGCTTTAGCAATATATTCTTTTGTTTCAATGAAATTTTCCTGCAAAGCATACACTAGCGCTATGCCAGCCCAGGCATCTGCCAGTTCAGGAATTATTTCAGCTGCAGTTTGATAAGTGTGAAGAGCGTCTGATAACTTATTTTGCATTAAAAAACACCAGCCTAAAATAGTATGACAATCATAAAATTCAGGATAAATTGCTAATGCTTTCTGCAAACTATATTCGGCTACGTCAAAAGCTCCTTCTGTCATATGCACATTGCCCAGAGCAAACCACAAGCGGCAATCACCTGGATTAATTTGTAATAATGTTTCTACTTCTTCTACCGTAGTTTTTTTATCAGGGAGTCCTAAGAGAAGCAAAACCAATTTAGCATCATAATTTTCAGGATGACTAGCCAACGCTTGCTGAGCAAACTGTAATGCCAAGTTTCCCTCATCCATATCAAAATGCAGGAGAGCCATTAAGCCTAAAGCTTCTGCATGATCAGGGGTATCAAATATTATTTTTTCGCACAAGGTTATGGCCTTTTCTAACTCTCCTTCACTATGACAAATACGAGCTATAAGTACATTAACTTCAGGGTATTCTCTGCTATTCTCAAGAGGGCTCAAGATTTTTTTTGCACTTTCAAGCTCAGAGGTAATAAAATAAATTAAACCTAAATTATAACGAAGCGCAGGGGTCTCTTCATGGGCTAATGCTTCAAGAAGATTGGCTTGAGCCTCACTAAATTTTCCCTGATTAAAATCTAATAAGCCTTGATGACCCAGACAGGCAATACGGTTAATCGCATTTGCCTTATCCAAATAAGCTTGTGCTGTCCTAAAATCATTTAATTCTGAATAAAGATCACTAATTTTTACGAGTAAGGTTAAGTTACCTTCATCTTGCTCTAAATAAGACAAATAGCGATTCAATTGTTCGTGAGTTACTTGCTCCATCACTTTTAATTCCTTGTCGTGAGGTTGTAAAAAAATGAACTATAAAGTTAATTAATCAAAAAACAAAGCTTTTTGTAATTAATAATTCCTTAATATTAATAAAGTATCATTGGTCTTTATTTTTGATAGAGGAAATAAATTGTGAATATGCAAACGTTATTCTATAGAACTACTGGGGTAATTGGTAAGGCAATTGAACTTAATAATAAAAAAATAAGCGATAAAGAACATAACATTTTAAATAAGACACCTTTTAGCTCTTGTCTGTTTCAACCTTTTAAATCACCCATTGATCCCTTAGTTAGTGTTGGTGCAATAGCCACTACACCTATGGCCTTTGGGCTCTTGGCTTGTTGGGCCTCGATTCAGTTATTATATAATACTTCCAAAGGCTTGGTTCATTTACTGACTCTTTACCCCTCCGATGCTTTAAAGGCATGGGATAAAGCATGGGATGATTTAATAGTGCTTGGAGTAGCTATTGCTTTAGTTGTTATTAGTCCTTTAGTGCAATTAGTTGACTTTATTGGTAGCATTATTAAGACAATTGCAAATGCAATTGATCCTATCCAAGAAGAGCCTGAGTTTAATCCAGCACCTTAAGAAGCTCAGTTTTTTGGATACATCCCGATACGAATAACTCCTGATAGATAGGCTTTTGATTTTCCGGAATCATATTTTTCGCTATTTATCAGGATTATTATCTCATATGGCAAAAGCATTTAGTGGAAACTGCCTACCAAAGCTTGAATGATTAAATCCCAACCATCGATTAAAACGAAAAGTAATATTTTAACAGGTAGTGAAATGCTCATGGGAGGCATCATCATCATGCCTACGGTCATAAGAATTCCTGAAACAATGAGATCCACTAATAAAAAAGGTAAAAAAATCATAAAGCCAATTTGAAAAGCGGTTTGTAATTCGCTTAATAAAAAAGCAGGAATAAGCGCATAGAACTTTATTTCTTTAGCAGTCGCAGGAATTGGTTCTTTAGCCAGTTGCAAAATAATTTTCATGTCTTTTTCTCTTGTTTGTTGGAGCATGAATTTTTTTAAAGGATTCAAAGCATTTTGCAATGCCACTTCTGTACTGATTTGATGGGCTTCAAAAGGTTGGTAGGCCTCCACGTAAATAGTTTTAGCAACTGGCATCATTGTAAATAGAGTAAGAAATAACGATAGGCTGATGATAACCGTATTGGGAGGTGTTTGCTGTAAACCTAAGGCAGTACGTAGCATAGAAAGAACGACAACTATTCGCGTGAAAGAAGAGAGCATAATCAAAATACTTGGGGCTAAGCTAAGCACGGTTAAAAGCGCAAAAGCTTGTAATGCAGGTGATAGATTATCTTGTTCAAAATGTAGGGGGCCAATATTAGTCCCAGAGGCAAAACACTTTGCAAAGGTAATCAATAAAATAAGACAATATACCAGTTTTTTTATCATACTGGCTTTCCTTCTGGTAGGGCATGCAATTTTATCGTGTTTTGATTATCAGCTATTAAGTAACGTTGACCTTCATAATCAATAATATAAATATGCAACCTGGTACTTAGAGGCACTTTCTCTATTAATTGGCATTGACTATTATTTTTCAGCTTAGGATTAGCTTTTTTAGCCAGAAAAAATAATACGATTAGCAATAGGCATAATAAAAATAAATAGGGAAACCAATGAAAGTGAACGATAGGATCTTTTTTAAAATTTAAAGTATCTT
>CAZTYT010000018.1:0-18834 GCA_964618245.1 uncultured Legionella sp.
TCTAACATTTTATATATTAGCAATTTTTGCACATGAGTAGTTTTTTGTGCCCTCAGGTGCAACAACCGTTTTATTTTGTGCAGCATTATTGCCTGCAGAACCAGTTCCATGATGTCCTGGCATGGAGTAATAGCGAATATTTTGATCAGCAGCTACTGCATCAGGATAAATAGGGGTAAAGCCCCAATCGGAGCGTTCATTTTCATAGTAAATGATTTCTGCATTTTTTATAATGCCAGGAAGGGTAAAGAAGCGCTCATCACACCAGGTGATAGGAAAGAATACATCGCCCGGAACGGGATCAAGACCTAAAAAGTTAATACTGGTAGCGCTGATGTTATTTTTTAGATTATTAAACCAGGCCTCTTTTTCTTCCGGAGGAATCTTTTGTAATTGGCTCGTTAGGGTTGGGATAATATTGGGGGTATTATTGACATATTTGCCTTTAGCCCAGCGCTGATTTTGTTGTTCAGAAAGGTGGTGTATTACTTCATCAATAGTGACGCAGTTACTAATCATTTTCTGAATAGCTTCAAGTTCATGTGCTATCAAAATAGACTCTACCGCTCCACGGCTATGGGCAATAATGTTAATCGGCTTTTGTCCTTGAGCAATTGCTTTTAAAGCAGCAGCAAGTCCTAGCGCGATTTTTTCTCCAACGTTAGAAGCATTTGTATTTGGACCATTGACTACGGCGATTTCTTTTGCTTGATAAGGGTAGTTTGCTTCTGGTTGAGGGGCTGTTGTTATTTTTACCAAAGATGAGATAACACTTAGTGTTTCCCCCTTTGGATAGTCTTCAATAACCACGTCATCCTTTTTAGCATGGGCACCACGCTTGGATTTTAAATCAGGCGTATAAACAGTATCAGTTCCTAGCATGGTTAGGGTAAACGCAGTTGTAGACACAGCACAAACCTTTTTTGTCGTCAATTAAATCAAATTTCCCTATTATAGATCAATATGGGTAAATAAATAAATACATGGATGCTACTTTTTGCATAAAAAATCATCACAAAAAATAATATTTGTTTATTCTAAGCGTTACTTATATTTGAAAAAGTATGAAGGATACCTTGCACTGCGCGTGGGCATTGGCGATAATTTCACTTTTGCTTGTTTGTGAGGGAATAGTTTTGAGTGTTTATATGAAAGAGCCTCAAGCTCCAGCTCAAGCGTGTGTCATTTGGATGCATGGATTAGGTGCTGATGCTTCTGATATGATTGGTCTTGCTGATCAATTAACAACTGTTGCCGAGATCCGTCATGTATTTATCAATGCGCCTATGCGGCCAGTAACGTTAAATAACGGTATGATGATGCCCGCTTGGTACGATATATTGGGCTTGGAATTAGTCGATCGACAGGATAAAGAAGGCATTGTGCAATCAGAAACGATCATTCGCAAAGTAATGGATGAACAATTAAATGATGGCTTTTCTTTTGAACAAATTTTCTTGGCAGGTTTTTCGCAAGGCGGAGCAATGGCACTACACACCGCTTTGCATACCCCGGCCTGTTTAGGTGGTGTAATCGCGTTATCAGCTTATTTGCCTTTGGCAGAGCATAGCAGACCCAAGTTAGATAAAAACACGCCCATTTTTTTAGGTTCCGGGCAATTTGATTCCTTAGTTCTTCCCAAGTGGGTAGAAATGAGTAAGGATTGGTTGTTGAATAATGGTTATGTTCATTTAACCGATCATCGTTATCCTATGGAACATTCTGTCTGTCTGGAGGAAATAAACGATTTAAGCCGGTGGTTAGGCCAACAAGTTCCTGGGGATAAATAATGACAATTGTAAAAAAATCAAGAACAGTAAACTACACTTGTGAGCAAATGTTTCAACTCGTGAATGCTATTGAGCATTATGCGGAGTTCTTGCCTTATTGTACAGAAAGCCTGGTGCATCATCGCGATGCAGATGAGGTGCAGGCTACTTTAGTAATTGGTGCTGCCGGGATGAGTAAATCTTTTACGACCCGTAATCGTTTGCAAATGAATAAAATGATCGAAATTCGTTTGGTAGACGGGCCATTTACACATTTGGAAGGTTTTTGGCGTTTTGATGAAGTGGAGGAAGGTTGTAAGATTTCTTTTGACTTGGAGTTTGAATTTGCCGGACGAATGTTTTCGATGTTGCTCGGCCCTATTTTTGAACAAGTAACTGATAAAATGGTGGATTCTTTTTGCGATAGAGCCAAGGCGATTTATGGTCAAAGTTGAATTAGTTTATATCAATTCGCAACAGCTTATTGTTCATTTGAATTTGGAGCTGGCCTCCGGTTCCACTGTCGCTGATGCGCTAAATGCCTCAGGTATTTATTTATCTCACCCCGAAACCCGTGATTTGACAGTAGGTATTTATGCAAAGCAAGTGGCTATGGATACCGTATTAAAATCAGGGGATCGTATCGAGTTTTATAGACCTCTCGCATTGGATCCTAAAGAAAATCGGCGCCAGCGCGCTCATGCAAAGAAATAAGTTGTAGATACTGTCTTTTATACGCAAGCTTTTATTGAAGTTTACACTTGCTTTTAAAGACAGTATCCATGATTGCTCTATAGATAGCTGAGATTTTAGGGGGCAGTTTGAGTATGGGCAGGATGATAATCAATCTTGTTTAATATGCCATTTGAGAAGTATAAGCTTACGGTCGCGATAGTCATTGGCCCTTGTCCTCTACGGCGGGTGTAGGCATAATCCCAACGGTTATCATTAAATGTTGGACTCAAAAGGCTAGTTCCCATCAGAATAGCAACATCATTTTTACTCATGCCAATTTTTAATCGTTCAACTTTAGATTGAGGGATTAAATTGCCCTGTTGTGCAACTCGTCGTGCAAAGTCAAAAGATGTGCATTGTGTAAGCGGTAGTGTTAATAAAATACATAGAAGGAAAGCTATTATTCTCATTTTTTTGCCTATAGTGAAAATTTTCGCCATAATAGCATGTCATTAACTGAAAGACACCTGCAAGGTGCACAGAACTACATTATCTTAACCCAATGATTAAAGGTATTCCCAGGAGCACTGATGGATGAAAGTAAGCAGTTAAAAAATGCCGGATTAAAAATTACCTTGCCGAGATTAAAGGTCTTACAGATTTTAGAACAATCCGACAATCACCATTTAAGCGCAGAGGCAGTTTATAAAGCTTTATTAGAGACTGGCGAAGATGTTGGTTTGGCCACTGTATACCGGGTATTAACTCAATTTGAAAATGCAGGTTTGGTGTCACGTCATAATTTTGAAGGCGGCCATTCAGTGTTTGAGCTAAGCCAGGGCAACCATCATGATCATTTAGTCTGTGTCAAATGTGGTTATGTAGAAGAGTTTGTGGATGAGGTTATTGAGGAAAGACAAAAAACAATCGCAGAAAAAGCGCAATTTAAGATGACAGATCATGCACTAAACATCTATGGTATATGTCGACATTGTCATTAAATAGTAATGACGTATTTAAGACCCCTAAATCCCCCCGTGTTATTCTAAATCTTACCTATCTCGGGAACAGAGCCGTTTTAATAACTGATTTAAAGTGTTATTCTTTGGAATAGATGAACGTAGGTTGGGCTCTAGCCCAACAAAGTCATTCTTCGAAGCTTATATAAACAAGACGTTATGGGGATGTGTTAACAGAAAGCGCAGTATTAACCAGGATTAATAATGAAATTATTATTTTTAGGCGCTGGCAGTGGATTAGGGACCGATCCTACCAATTTTCAATCCAACATGCTTTTGCTTACTGAGCAGGGTAAAAAATTACTCATTGACTGTGGTACTGATATTCGCTTCTCATTGGCTCGTGCTGGCTATAAGGCCGATGATATCGATGCATTATATATTAGTCATCTTCATGCGGATCACATTGGTGGTATTGAATGGTTTGCATTACAACGAAAATTTGTCAGCCTTAACCCCAAACCCGAATTGCTTATCCATCAAGATGTTGCTCCCCTACTTTGGGAACACTCTTTAAGCGGCGGTTTAAGAACATTAAGTGAAAAAGAAGCAACGTTAGATGACTATTTTGATGTTTGTCAGATAATGACAAACCAAGTTTATGAGTGGGAAGGCATACATTTAGAATTGGTTAAAACCATTCATGTTCATTCCAATGGGAAGTTGATTCCCAGCTACGGGTTAAATATAGCGTATCAGGGGCAATATTTTTTCATTACTACGGATACTCAATTTATTCCCAATAACCTGATGCCATATTATCAAAAGGCTTCATTGATTTTTCATGATTGTGAAACATTGAAGAAGCCGAGCGGGGTACATACTCATTATAGCCAATTGTCTACTTTGGAGCCTTCAATTAAAGGTAAAATATGGCTTTATCATTATAATGATGGCCCACTTCCTGATGCGCAAGCACAAGGATTTCTTGGTTTTGCTCGTGGTGGTCAGATTATTGATTTAATGTAAGCAATGATTAAATTGATTTAAAAGCCTGATATACTGGCTTACTCATCTTAAATTTTTAGTTACATGGATTGTTATGTGGATAGTATGGATTGCTCTTTCGCGACCTTACACCTTTGTCGTAATGGCTCTGATGTTGCTCATCATTGGCCCGTTAGCTATCACCCGTACGCCAACAGATATTTTTCCTGATATTAATATTCCCGTAGTAAGTGTGGTCTGGTCTTATGCCGGGCTACCGCCTGATGAAATGGGCAATCGGATCACCAGCGTTTTTGAGCGCGCGGTAACAACTACCGTTAATGACATTGAACATATTGAATCAGAGTCGCTAATTGGCATTAGCGTAACCAAATTGTTTTTTCATTCCGGAGTGAACATCGATATTGCTTTAAGCCAAGTGACTGCTATCGCTCAAACTATTTTGAGAAATTTGCCACCAGGGACGTTGCCTCCTTTGGTTTTGAATTATAAGGCATCTACAGTTCCTGTGTTGCAATTAGTTTTGTCCAGCGCCACTATTCCAGAGCAAAAACTCAATGACTTAGGCAATAATTTTTTACGTACGCAGTTGGCAACGGTACAGGGTGCTGCTTTGCCTTATCCTTATGGAGGAAAGACACGGCAAATCCAGGTTGATTTGAATATTCCGGCAATGCAAACCTATGGTGTTTCTGCGCAAGAAGTCAATATGGCACTGGATACACAGAACCTGATTATCCCTGCGGGAACCCAAAAAATTGGACAATACGAATACATTGTCAAGCTTAATGCCAGCCCATTAGTTGTGAGTGAGTTAAATGACCTACCAGTTAAGTCGACTCCAGGACGGGTTTTATACATGCGTGATGTAGCCCATGTGCGTGATGGATTTGCACCTCAAACGAATATTGTTCGCGTGGATGGGCAACGTGCGGTGATGATGTCGATTCAAAAAACGGGAAGTGCTTCCACTTTAAGTATCATTAACCAAATTAAAGCGCTCTTGCCTACGGTAAAAGAAATTCTTCCGCCAGGATTAAACCTGTCAAAATTTGCCGATCAGTCTATTTTTGTTACCTCAGCAATTCAAGGTGTGATTACCGAAGGAATTATTGCTGCTGCATTAACAGCATTAATGATATTGCTGTTTCTTGGTAGTTTCCGCAGCACGTTAATTATTACCTTATCTATTCCTTTATCAATCATCGCTTCCGTTACTATCCTTTCTGCTTTGGGGGAAACGATTAATATTATGACTTTAGGAGGATTGGCACTGGCGGTAGGAATTCTTGTTGATGATGCAACTGTAGCCATTGAAAATATTAATTGGAACCTGGAACAAGGAAAAGAAGTTGAGCAGGCAATTTTAGATGGCGCCAAGCAGATTGCGATACCAGCATTAGTGTCTACTCTATGTATTTGCATTGTTTTTGTACCGATGTTTTTTCTTGGCGGTGTCGCGCAATATTTATTTGTTCCTTTGGCAGAAGCAGTGATTTTTGCAATGTTGATGTCTTATATTTTATCGCGAACTTTAGTGGCTACAATGGCTAAGTATTTATTAAAAAAACATGAGCCTGATGCAAAAGGAAAAGAGAATACAAACCGTTTTGTTCGCCTTCATGACAAATTTGAAGAAAAGTTTGATGCGTTTCGCCAACGCTACGGTGAATGGTTAGTCTGGGCTTTACAAAATACTAGAATTTTTATTCCGGGATTTTTAGTTTTTGTTTTGCTTTCTATATTAGTTTTATGGCCATGGCTAGGGGCGGATTTTTTCCCTAATGTGGATGCCGGACAAATCAAATTACACATTCGTGCACCAACTGGGACCAGGGTAGAGGAGACCGCTCGTTTGGTCGCCGAAATTGATAGAGTTATCAGAAAAGAAATTCCCGCTAATGAGTTAGAGCATATTGTAGATAATATTGGTTTGCCGGTTAGCGGTATTAATTTGTCCTATAGTAATTCAGCAACTATTGGTCCTGAGGATGCAGATATTTTAATTTCCCTAAAAGAAAAACATCGTCCCAGCATGGATTATGTCCGCCATTTAAGGACTATCTTAAACAATCAGTTTCCATCAGTTTCCATTGCTTTTTTACCGGCAGATATTGTTAATCAAATTATTAATTTTGGTTTACCATCGCCAATCAACATTCAAGTAGTGGGTTTAAAAAAGCAAGAAAATAATTTATATGTCAATCAATTAATAAAAAAATTAAAGTTAGTGCCCGGTTTGACGGATGTTCGTACCAGACAAGCTAATAATTATCCGGCATTATTGGTAAACGCTGATCGGAGCTTAGCAAAAGAGCTGGGATTTACACAATTGAATATCGCCTCTAATTTATTAATTACTCTTTCTGGTAGCTTTCAAACTACACCTACTTTCTGGCTCGATCCTAAAAATGGCGTTTCTTACCCCATAGTAACTCAAGCCCCGCAATATGTGATGGATTCTTTACAGGCTTTGCATAATTTGCCAATTGGCACTTTATCTTATCCAAGCCAGGTACAAATTTTAGGTGCGATGAGCACGGTCACCCGAGCCTGGACTTCGGGTGTTGAATCCCATTATAACGTGCAGCCAGTAATTGATATCTTTGCCTCAATTCAGGATAGGGATTTAGGTGGTGTTGCTAGAGATATAAAACGAATAATAGAGGACTCGAAAAAAGACTTACCGAAAGGCTCTTCAGTGACTATTCATGGGCAAATAGAAACGCAAGAACACGCATTTACTGGTTTATATTGGGGAATTGCCTTCTCAATTTTATTGGTTTACTTATTGATTGTAATTAATTTCCAATCATGGACTGATCCTTTTATCATTATTACGGCATTGCCTGCGGCACTTGCAGGAATTGCATGGATGCTGTTTTTAACTCATACCACTTTAAGCGTTCCAGCGTTGACAGGCGCGATTATGTGTATGGGGGTGGCAACGTCTAATAGTATCCTAGTTGTTAGTTTTGCTCGCGATCATATTTCTCTTTGTCCAAATCCGTTTACTGCCGCACTTGAAGCCGGGCGAACGCGTTTGCGCCCGGTTCTAATGACCGCTTCAGCAATGGTGATTGGTATGCTTCCCATGGCTTTGGGTTTGGGTGATGGTGGGGAGCAAAATGCACCATTAGGCCGTGCAGTGATCGGTGGGTTGTCATTTGCAACCATAGCAACCTTATTTTTTGTGCCTTCCATTTTTTATGTTATCCATGAACGAAAATTAAATCGAAAGATGAAGCAAAGGAAAGATCATGCTTAAAGCGATTCAGGAACATCTGAAAAAACCTCAACATCGTCCTTACGTCATAGCGGGTACTATTTTTCTTTTTATTCTACTGCTCATGGTGGTATTTCGTATTCAGGCAGCAATTGCGTTGAGAAAGAGAACCAGGGAAGAAGCGGTAACGGTGGTTGCAGTAATGACTGCCAAACAAGAAAAAGGGATTGAAAAAATAATTTTGCCTGGTAACGTCTGGGCTTGGCATGAAGCGCCCATTTTTGCGCGTACGAATGGCTATATCAGGAAATGGTATGTCGATATAGGAAGTCATGTGAAAGCAGGTGACTTACTTGCGGTAATTGAAGCCCCAGAGGTGGATGCACAAGCCAGACAAGCGGCAGCAGATTTAAAAACCACCATTGCAAATAATAACTTGGCGCAAACTACAGCGAAACGCTGGTTGAATTTGTTAAAAACCGATTCAGTATCCAAACAAGAGACTGATGAAAAAGTCAGTGCTGCTCAAGCTTTGGATGCGGCAGTATTTTCTGCCAAAGCCAACCTTGATCATTTAAATGAGTTAGTCAGTTTTGAACAGGTGATTGCTCCATTTGATGGCATCGTTACTGCGCGGGCTACAGATATTGGCGATTTAATTAATGCAGGAAGCAGTACTACCGCCAAGCCTTTATTTCGTGTTTCACAAACCAGTCCTTTACGAATTTATGTCAAGGTACCACAGAATTACACCTCTCGTTTAAAGCCTAATATGACAGTAGGCTTGCATTTTGCTGAGCATCCTCGTCAGGAGTTTCCTGCAACATTATTAGATACTGCTCGAGCAATTGATCCTGCGACGCGCACTTTATTAGCGCAATTTACCATAGAAAACAAGAATGGTGAGCTATTGCCAGGAGGATATACCCAAGTGTGGTTTTCTTTACCACTTCCTGCAGACATGATTAGATTGCCAGTTAATACATTGCTTTTTCAAGCTGAAGGATTACAAGTTGCTACAGTGACAGCTGAGAATAAAATTAAACTCAAATCTGTGACGGTCAATCGTGATTTTGGTACTGAGGTGGAAATTGCAACAGGAGTTAATGCCGGTGATCGAATCGTGCTTAATCCGCCTGATTCAATCACAGATGGCGAACTAGTGCGGATCCATTCATGAAAAAAATATTGGCTTTGAGTTTATTTACTGTTCTATTGGGCAGTTGTTCGCTAGCTCCGCATTACGAACGTCCGCCGATGCCTCTTCCGGAACATTTTAAAGAAACGGGGAAATGGGTAAAAATTAAGTCACCGCCCCGATTAGTTGCGCCAGGGGCATGGTGGGACGCATTTCATGATCCAGTCCTGAGTGAATTGGAAGATAAGCTTACTGCTGCAAACCAGGATTTAAGAGTCGCTTATGCTCATTATCAGGGGGCTTTTGCTCAAGCTCAGGTTGCGCGCTCTTATTTTTTTCCAACCATTCTTGGGTTATTTAACGCAGACCGTCAAGGTAATTCCAAAGCCGTTGCTAATCCACCGCAACAATTGGATTATAACCAATTCTTGGCAGGAGGATACTTAAGTTATGAGTTAGATGCATGGGGTGCGATACGTAATTCAGTTGTTCAAGCAGATCGTTTGGCTCAGGCAAGTGGTACTGATGTGGCCACAATTCACTTAAGTTTGCATGCCGAATTAGCCAGTGACTATTTTGCTTTAAGAGGCATGGATGAGCAGCAACGCATATTGGATACGACGGTAGCTGCATATCAAAAAGCGCTTTATTTAACTAGAAAACGCTATCAAGGGGGAGCCTCTCCTATTGCGGATGTGGATGAGGCAGAAACACAATTGGAAAATGCAAAAACCGCAGCAATTGATAATCGTTTAAGGCGCGCGCAGCTTGAGCACGCTATTGCAGTATTAATAGGAGAAATACCCTCCAATTTTTCTTTAGCTCCTGGGAAGTTATCCCCCACTTTTTTAGCGATAACACCTAATTTGCCTTCTACTCTTTTAATGCGAAGACCTGATATTGTTGCTGCGGAATTACGTGTTCAGGCAGCTAATGCGCAAATTGGTGTAGCTAGGGCTGCATTTTTCCCTCAGTTTAATTTAACCAGTTCTGCAGGATTTCAAAGTCAGTCTTTATCCAATCTGATTTCAAAACCCAGTTTGTTTTGGTCTCTGGGGCCGTTAAGCTTATTGTCTCTGACCCAGCCCATTGCTGAAGTGACAATTTTTGATGGGGGGCGATTACGTGGCTTATTAAATCAAGCCAAAGCAGATTATTTTGCAACAGTAGCGGCTTATCGTCAGAGCGTTTTGCAGGCATTTCAAGATGTGGAAGATAATTTAGTGGCTATGCGACAACTCGATAAAGAACGAGTCACGCAAGATGCAGCAACCGCGGCTGCAGTAAGAGCTTGGAAACAGGAGCAGTATCGTTACCAAGGTGGGTTAGTCACTTTCTTGCAAGTCGTAGTTGTTGAAAATTTAGCCTTGCAAGCAGAACTAGCCTCGGTAAATGTGCGTGCACGTCGGCAAATTGCTAGTGTCGAATTAATAAAGGCACTTGGCGGTGGCTGGTCTTATGATGTGGGTAAGCATAAATAGTTGCGTTTTGTTGTCAGCGAAAAGGGGATATTTTATTTTTTCCTTAACACTGATTTCAACGAGTCTTGCTTCGGTTAATAATTGGTTAATATTTATACGGTATAATCAGCTTTGCTGACCTAACGGGTTGAGGAAAGTAATTATGGCTGTGCAAGGTCCAAAAAAACTATTAGCTGAACTTATTGAACAACGTTATAAAACGTTTTTATTGAATTCTGATCGAGAACTAATTGTTCCTGTTTTATCCTCGATGCCTGGAGTTGCTATCTCCAAGCGCCTTGATATATATCAAAAAATTGACTCTCACCCAACCCCACACCATGTCAAATTTATTACCAAAAATGATGAGCCCAATACTTTTGTTTGGAAAACCAGTACAGAAAAATTACAGCAAGCAGTGCGTTGGGGGATTGTAAAACCACATTCTATTACGGGTAAGGTAATTGCTAGTTTAGGAAAATATCGAACAATTGCTCATGAGCGCGTTTTGAAAGGATTAATCAGTAACTCTCAGGTAACCAAGCTCAAGTTGTTAGATTTATATCAAGATCGTTTTACTGCTTTACAATCTCTTGAATCATTAGTGAATAAACACACAAGCCATGAAGAATATAAAGCAGCTTTTGCTAAATACAGACAAGAGTTGCAAGCAATAGAAGAGCGAATAACAAGTTATTTTTCTCAAATTGATGTAATTGGTTTGGATAAGCAGTCGTTTGCACAAATTGCAGCAGATATCCAGGCTGATAGAAAAAGGGCAGATACTTATTGGCAAGAGTTGCAAAATGCATCTGATTTGCGTCCTTATAATCGCTCACGCGGTAAACACTCCATTCTCGAGTTTGTCAAACAACAAATGGTACATGGGTTATATGAATTGCAAGGCATTAATCAAGACATGACTTATAGCGCTAACCGTTATTTTGCGTTAACGCGTGGAGAGCTCAATGATGTGATTGAAGATGCCCGTAAAGAAATTGAAGATCACGAGGCGGATTTACGTAATGCAGTAACTGCCAAACATCATGGTATTTATTCAACAGACCCTAATGAATTATTTATTTATGATTTTTCACGTGAAGACATGTCATTAGTGCGTCAAAACCAAGTATTAACTGCGATTAGTTTTATTGAAGGATGGGATCGGTTAGAAACACCAAAAGATGGAGTGCCTTATGTCAGTAATGGTGATAAAACAGAACTTCTAGAGGTTTATGCTGCTACTCGTTGGCGTACACATCGTAGCCTTATTGCCGCTCTAAAAAGTATGCGCTCTTTTGCTTTCAATATAGTCAAAGGATTTTTTGTTTCCACAACACCTTGGGAAGAAGAAGACTGGCAAAACAAAAGTTTTCATTTGCAGGCAACCCAATTACATGCTCATGTTCGACCCAATAAACCTTTCTGGAAAAAACCCGCTCTTTTCCTGCGCCAGCTTAGTTATGCATTAATTGATGTTTTTGATGGGGTTCGTGATTTTGGAGCTAAGCTGGTCATTAACATGCCAGAAGATTTAGTGAATGACTGGCAAGCAACCATGCATTTGCCAGAATTGGATTTGTTATTAAAAGAAACAGCGCAGATTTGTCAACAAATTCAACAAGAAGAAAAAGATACTTTGGAAAAAGCTTTAAGATGGTGTGACAATGGGATCATAAAAGAACCTTCTACGGCTACAATTCATTTAGCAGATGTGGAGTATGAGCTATCTGCAGGGGAATTTAACGATATCCTTAATTCAATCGTCCGCGGCCTTAATGGTTTTGGTAGTGTTTTCTCCCATAATATTTATGCAAAGGATCCTCTAGGCGGATTAGCATTTACAGCCACTTATTTGCTCGGTATAGGCATGATTTATTTGCCGGCTTATAGTGCTTCAATTTTTGGCAGTAATCTGGTCAACTCGTTTAACACCATTTCTTATGCGATGGCTTCTTCTCCTTTGGGAGCAGCAGTAGCTGGAGGGTCAACGTTAGCCGAAGCATCTATAGTGGCTTGGGATGGTTTATTACATGGTCCTAGCGGTATCGCTTTAAATGCTTTGTATCAAGTTGGAGAGGATCCTATCACCATTGCTGCTTATGGCGCAGCGGCCTATGCAGTTGGTTATTTGTTGGTTAATGGGATTGCTGGTCATAAAATACCGGTGCTTAGTGATATGCTTGCTGAAGATTTAGGCACAGATCCTTCGACCGGCTATCCAATTATTGGTGCTAAAGTTGCCTTAATGGGATATGAAGCGCTACTGACCCATCCCGAATTAGAGCATAAATTACCTGACCTGCAACAATTGCTCCAAGAGATAGATTATGGTGAGCATGAGAAACAATTAAAGCAGTTTAAATTAATCATCTGGTTAGCTGGCCATGCTAAAATGCTACCAAAACTCGATGCGCAACATCGTTTTGCTTTGATTAGACAAATCGAGTTGTTATTTAATAAAGCAGAAAGTGAGTCGCTGAAAAAGTTGTTTTATCCGGAAAAATATTCTTCCATTGCCTTTCAACTTGTTGCTATTCCTTTATCGTATATTCCAGCGCTTTTACGAATGATAATTGCGCCCGCACTAAGTCTTGTGGCATGGGCAAAAGGAAATCCATATCCGCAAGCCCCGGTGATGAGAGCTGCCGAGTTTTTAATAGACAAGGCGAAGAAAGACTTAAGTCGTTTAATTGTAGTGACTACTAATTTAACCTATTTGGTATATACGTTGGTCGCCACTCCTGTAAAGATGACTGCTTATTTAAGTGTAATGGCTGTAGGCCGTATCGCAGGTTTATTTAATGCTAAACCTGCACATATAACGCATCGTTTTTTTGCTTCCGCTCATAATTTTTTCAGAACTCTCGGAGAGTTTTTTTATCCCGTGCGAGCAATGAAAGAGGTGGCATCGGCACATCCTACGGATACCATGTTCAAGGTGAATAATTCTTATGCGACTTTGTTGACTCAAATAGGCCAAAATAATGACATTGAAGAAGCACCCACTCATTCCCGATTATTTATGCAAGCGCAACCTCGAGAACACTCTGTTTTAGCCGAGCAAGAATCAGCTGCTTCGATGCATATATTAAGACAGTCTTAATTGATGAATCCCCCAACCGTATTGATTGTGGGATTCAGAGTTAAATTAATATTCAATAAATTGTCGTGCCATTAATAAAGCAATGACCTCTGCCATCGCTTCTTGTGGCGTGCTAGTGGCCGTATTTAAATGCAAATCTGGATTTAGCGGTGCTTCATAGGGGCTACTGATTCCGGTAAATTCTGTAATTTCTCCAGCCCGGGCTTTTTTATATAACCCTTTTACGTCACGTTGCTCAGCAATTTCTAAAGGAACGTCTACGTAAATTTCCAGAAACTGATCGCTGCCAATGCGTTCACGAGCCATGTCTCGTTCTATTTGAAACGGTGAAATAAAGGATACTAAAGTGATTAATCCAGCATCGACCATCAGTTTGGCAATTTCAGTAATACGACGGATATTTTCTGCCCGGCCAGAGACGGAGAAATCCAAATCGCGATTTAAGCCATGACGAATTATATCCCCATCTAACAGCATGCTGTGTTTTTTTAAGGAGTGAAGCTGGTACTCCACCAAATTAGCGATGGTCGATTTTCCAGAGCCTGACAGGCCGGTGAACCATAGTACTACCGGCTTTTGTTTTTTGATCGACGCCCGTTCAGCTTTACTGATTAATATTGTTTGCTCAGGCAAATAAGCTAAGTGACGTAAAGTGGAATGAATAAATCCAGCCCCTACAGTTGCATGAGTTAAGCGGTCAATCAAAATGAAGCTTCCTAATTCTCTATGAGTGGCATAGGGTTCGAAAGGAATGGGGCGATCAAGAAACAATTCACAGTCACCTATTTCATTTAAACAGAATTCTTGGGCTATCACTTGCTCTAAAGAATTCATATCAATGCGATGTTTAGGCTTACTTAAAGTGCATAAGCTGGTGACATTATTACTTTTTAGTAGATACTGTCTCCCTGAGACCATGGGTGTTTCGCTCATCCATAATAAGCTTACTAAAAATTGATCGGCAATTTCACAAGGGTGGGTCGCGTTGCATAGCATGCTGCCTCGGGAAATATCAATTTCGTCCTCAAGCGTAATGGTAATGGATTGGCCAGCTTGGGCTTGTTTTAAGTTACCGTCAAAACTGACAATTTGTGCTACCCGTGACAGTTGGTTACCGGGAAGGACTTGGACGGGATCACCGGGTTTAATTATTCCCGCAGTTATGCGTCCAGCAAAGCCACGAAAATCTTGATGTGGGCGATTTACCCATTGCACTGACATTCTAAATGGCTGTTGTTCTATAGAAGATTCCAGTTGAATTTCTTCCAGGTAATGAATAAGAGAGCTTCCCTGATACCATGGCATATTAGTTGATTGACGAAGAATATTATCGCCTTGTAGGGCAGAAATAGGGATTACCTGTACGTGTTTTATACCTATGGTTTCTGCAAAATTTTGGTATTCAGTTTTAATTTTTTCATACACTTGGTTATCATAATGGACTAAATCCATTTTGTTGATCGCTACGATAATGTGTTTTACACCCATTAGGTTAACTATGAAACTATGGCGGCGAGTTTGGGTAAGAACACCTTTGCGGGCATCAATGATCACTATAGCGGCATCGGCAGTGGAAGCCCCGGTTGCCATGTTGCGGGTATATTGTTCATGCCCTGGGGTGTCAGCTACAATAAATTTGCGTTTCTCCGTAGTAAAAAAACGATAGGCAACATCAATTGTGATTCCTTGTTCGCGCTCGGCAATTAAACCGTCAACTAGTAATGCCAGATCGAATTCTTCATTGGTGGTACCAAATTTTTTGCTGTCTTTTGCCAGTGCATCAAGTTGATCTTCATAAATGAATTGAGATTCATACAGAATACGGCCAATCAATGTGGATTTGCCATCATCTACCGAGCCACAGGTGATAAAACGTAAAAGTTCCTTTTGATCATGTGCATTAAGATAAGCAGTAAAATCTGTTTTTGCTAAAGTACTCGTGTGCATCAGAAGTATCCTTCTTGTTTTTTCTTTTCCATTGAGCCATTCCCATCATGATCGATCATTCGGCCTTGCCGCTCAGAATGACTGCTTAATAAAATTTCCTGAATAATTTCTGGTAATGTGGTGGCTGATGATTCAATAGCACCAGTTAGCGGGTAACAACCTAATGTTCTGAAGCGTACTTGACGTGTTTGTGGTTGTTCATCAGATTCCAAGGGAAAGCGCTCATCATCCACCATGATTAAGGAACCATTTCGTTCCACTACTGGTCTTAAAGCGGCATAATAAAGTGGGACGATGTCTATTTTTTCACGGTAGATATATTGCCAAATATCGAGCTCTGTCCAATTCGATAAAGGGAATACACGTAAACTTTCACCGTCATTTTTATAGGTATTGTATAGACTCCATAGCTCAGGGCGCTGATTTTTAGGATCCCAACGATGATTTTTGCTTCGTAAGGAAAAAATACGTTCTTTCGCTCGCGATTTTTCTTCATCACGTCGAGCACCGCCAAATACAGCATCAAATTGATATTTATCCAAAGCCTGTTTTAATGCTTCAGTTTTCATAACATTGGTGTAATTAGAGGAACCATGGCGAAAAGGGCAAATACCTTGAGCAAGGCCTTTGTGATTGGTGTAGGTAATTAATTCTAAACCTAGCTCTTTGGCACGACGATCACGGAAATTAATCATTTCACGAAATTTCCAGGTGGTATCAACATGTAGGAGGGGGAAAGGTGGTGTTGCAGGATAAAATGCTTTGAGCGCCAAATGCAACATGACTGAGCTATCTTTACCGATAGAATAAAGCATGGCAGGTTTTTCCGTTTCAGCGACTACTTCCCGCATGATATGAATGCTTTCAGCTTCAAGTGCATCTAAGTGATTGAGTTGCATGAATAATATCCTTATTACTGTCTACAAATTAGTAGCAAGAATATCATAAGGGAAAGGCTATTTTTAAGAGGTAACAGCTGATATTCTTGTGCTACTAAAAAAATGAATGTTAATTCATATGAAAGGGAAGTCATTACAATCTATTTGTTGGCGAATTTTTGTTATCGCCCTGCCGCTTAGCGGAGGGCGCTTGTTGACTATGTTCGCCAGTTTTATCGCAATGATGATGGTAGCTCATTTGGGTGAGCTGCCATTAGCAGCTGGTTTTCTAGCGGCCACCAGTTCCACCACTATCTTAGTTTTAGTTTCAAGTTTTTTTTACGCGGTGGGAATTCGTATTCGCTTTTACCAAGGTCAAAATAGTTCACCTGAGTGGATTGGCAAGGTGGTTCAAGGCGGATTGCTTTGGGCATGCGTGTTAACCATCCCTTCTGCATTCGTCTTATTTTTTATGGATAAGTTGTTAGCGATTATAGGGCAAGAACCAAAGTTAGTTCAGTTGACCACAGGTTATTTTTTCTACGCTGGCTTAGGCATCCTTCCTATGTTATTCATGATGGTGATTGGTCAATTCTATGTAGGAATAGGAAAGTCCTATTTCACGTTTATTACTGGGTTCATGAATTTGTTATTGACTGTATTATTTTCTTACTTGTTAGTTTTAGGACACTTAGGTTTTCCCAAAATGGGATTGGCTGGCGTTAGTGTGGCTAATTTATTAGCCCAACTAATTTTATTGACAGGTGTTTTGTTTGCTCTATGGTTCAGTGGTTTGTACCGTTCCTATGGTTTATTTAATTCGCTACTATCATTTGACTGGAAAATAACCAAAGGGATATTTCATTTAGGCTTGCCCATCGGAATACAGATGGGGGGTGAATTGATCGCAATGGCTTGCGCTAATTATTTGATGGGTTATTGCGGTGTGGATGCCCTGGCTGCATTGCAAGTAACAAGTCAATATACGCTTATTGTAATTATGCTCAATTTTGGCTTGGCCCAAGCAATGTCATGTCTTGTCAGCGAAGCCTATGGCAAACAAGCGATTGATTATTACCTGTTAAAGCAATATTTATATGCGGCTTTGTTGATTTTATTTTTTTATTTACTGCCGGTAGCCTTTTTATTTTTTGGGTTTTCTACTGAATTAACGGAATTTTATTTAGATGCCAGTCTATTTAGTTCAAATTTTACCGATTTGACCTCTTTCTTTTTTAGGGTAGGTTTTTTCTTTGTTTTATTCGATGGCTTACGGAATCTACTTTCAAATGTCTTACGCGGATTGCATGATACTAAAATGGCTACTCGCATTAATTTGATTGCTATGTGGGGAATTTCTTTACCGGCAAGTTATTTCATGCTGTTTAAAATGCATGGGGGACCTATCGGATTGCGAATAAGTTTTTTAAGTGGATTTATAGCTGCTGTAGTAGCATTAGCATTTTTTTTATATAAAAAAATAGTAAAACAAAACGGACGATTTATTAGACTAAGACCCAACTGGGAAGTCTCTACACAATAATGCCTGTTATTATCTTTATCAGAAGGACATTATGAGCTTTTATTCTGCATACGATTTTATTATTCATAGCGAACTTTCACTCCCATTTCCTATACTTTCAAATTCAGCAGAGGCGACGGTTGACATTTTTTATGGACAGGTAAGCGACAAGGGGCTGGCACAACCTTTACAACGTGGATTGACTTACCAATTGTCGCGGGAGCAGTTTTGGCTGGATGTTCCAACTATTGGTCGTTTTTTAGTTGCTGAAGGGAAGCAGATTATTATCGAGCCTGTTGTAGGAGTTGATAAGGAAAGTCTCTGTGTTTTTGTACTTGGACCATGCATGGAAATTCTGCTTAAACAAAGAGGGTTGCTGGTGGTGCCAGGGTATGCATTACAAAGGGATGATTATGCCGTGGCTTTTGCTGGACAAAGTGGAAGAGGTCAGTCTGTGTTACAAGGTTTGTTTTATAAACAGGGCCAAACTTTTCTTGGGGGAAATTCTGTAGTTTTAAATCAAGAGGGAGTTGTTTTACCAGGGCCAAAGCAACTTGAGTTTGGACCAGTAGTCGTTTCTGCATTAAATATAGAGCCTGGATTACTCAATACAATGCGTTCTGATATTAAAAGGTATTTGGTTCCACTTGAGCACTATGCACATCAATCACTTCCATTAAAAATTATTTATACCTGGAAGCTGCACCAGCAATCAGAAATAATGATGGTTAGAATGGATATTAATGAAAAAACTGCTTATTTACATCAGTTAGCTCAGTCTAATAATGTAATCAATGAACCGTATTCAGCTGCCAGCATGGATCGAATTAACCCGTCGACATGGGAGAGAATCCAAGTCATTTGTATCCATGTCCCAACCATGGGATTAAAATTACAGCAACTGGTTGATTTTATTAAACAAGATTTGGCTACAAGAGAGAGTTGTTATGTTTAATCGAAGAGGGATTTATTGGTTATCTTCTTATCCTAAATCGGGCAATACCTGGTTTCGTATTGTGCTTGCCCGTTTGTTAGCCCAACCTGGTAATTTAAATGATTACATTAATGATATCGATAGTATTTTAGGATCGCCAATGTTGGTAAGCCGAACTTGGATGAATAAAATTTTAGGCTTTGATAGCATGC
>CAZTYT010000019.1:0-18786 GCA_964618245.1 uncultured Legionella sp.
CCCCGAGGCGTGCTGCGTATTCTACTGATTTCAGTCCCCTTGTCAAACACTTTTTTCAAATTTTTTTAATATTTTTCTTTTGCTTACCTATTACAAACCATATAGATATTTCACAGTCCATATTGGGTTTATTTTGCTCTTTAAGCTTATAGCTAACAGGTGCTTTACCCTAAAATTACTCTGAATCTAATTGGCTCTTTCATAAGTATAAAAAGTCATATCGTAGTGATTCTTTTCATTGCTAGAATGAAATTCATGATGCACAACTTGCCATATTGTTTCATCAATAGAAGGAAAGAAAACATCCGCAGTAAATTGATGATGAATTCGCGTAATATATAGGCGCTCGGCTAACACAAATGCTTCAGCAAAAAGCTGACCACCACCAATAATGATCGTCTCTTCTTGATCGTTAGTATATTCCAATGCTTTTGCCAAAGAGTTAAAAACCATTACTCCTTCAATATTTAAATTTTTCTGGCTGAGGACGATGTTTAACCGACCTGGCAAGGGCTTGCCAATTGAATCAAAAGTTTTGCGTCCCATAATAATGGGCTTTCCCATAGTAATTTTTTTAAAATGTTGCAAATCAGCAGGTAAATGGCATAACAATTGATTACCCATTCCTAATCCACCCGCTGTATCAATTGCTGCGATCAAACTAATTCTGCTCATTTTTACTCCGGATAATAGCCATGGACTTTGCCATGTCTACTGCCGCTAACATGGAACCTGGATCTAATAAGTTTTTTCCTGCTAACTCTAGGGCGGTCCCATGATCGACTGAGGTACGGATAATTGGTAAACCTAAAGTCACATTAACTGCTTCATTAAAACCCGCATGCTTAATCACAGGTAAACCTTGATCATGATACATTGCCACAAAAGCATCGCAGTTTTTTAATTGTTCCGGGATAAAGAGCGTATCAGCGGGAAAAGGTCCCTCAACATGAATACCCTTCTTCTTTAATAAAACTAAGGCAGGAAAAATAACCTCTATTTCCTCAAGTCCCAAATAACCAGATTCGCCTGCGTGAGGATTTAATCCAGCAACTTTAATACAGGGATTATTAATTCCAAAATCACTCACCAAAGAGGCATGTAATTGTGTAATTACCCGCACTATTAATTCAATAGTGATGGCATCTGGAACTTTGCGCAATGGAAGATGGGTTGTCATTAAAGCAACTTTCATTTGTTTGCAAGCCAACATCATCACTACGATATCTTTCTTATAATATTGAGCAAAAAACTCTGTGTGTCCAGTAAATGTAAAACCGGCGGCATTGATATTAGCTTTGTGAACTGGTGCTGTAATAAGAGCAGAAAACTCTTTTTCTTCACATAATTGTGCTGAAAGCTCTAATAATTTCATTACATAGGAAGCATTTCTTGGATCGAGCTGCCCACTAGTCACAGCTACTGGGCATGGAACAGAAAGAACTGTCAATTGTCCTTTGTTGACTTCTATTTTTTGACCTGGCGTATATTCATTAAAAAGGATCTTACATTTTAATTCTTCTGCCCTCGCTTCCAAGACAGATTGATCCCCTAAAATGACTAGGGGAAAATCATAGCCTGCAAGCGCTAAACATAAATCAGGGCCAATTCCTGCGGGCTCTCCACTGCTAATGAGCAGTGGTTTCATGCCAAATCCTTTTCAATAATATTAACGTAAGCATCCGTACGAATATGCTGCTGCCAATTTTGTACTGCCTCAGCAAATTTCTTTTGGTGTAAATATTGGCGAATTTGCTGTTTCTTATATGCAACTGAATCGTCTTGTTGTTTTCTACCTAAAACTTCAATCAAGTGCCAACCAAATTGCGTCTTCACAGGTGTACTTACTTGATTGAGAGGAAGTTTATTCATTGCTTTTTCAAACTCAGGCACTAATTCCCCTGGATTGACCCAACCTAAATCACCGCCTTTTGCAGCACTAGCAGTATCTAAAGAATATCGTTTGGCCATTTTTGCAAAATCTTTACCTGCTTTTAATAATTGATAAATATTATTAACATGCTTTTTGGCATCTTCGGGGAGCATACCCGCATCTGGCTTTAATAAAATATGACGCACATGTGTTAAGGTCACTACATGATGTTGGTTATCACCACGAATTGCAACCAACTTGATCAGCTGAAATCCGTTGCCTGCTCGTAGTGGACCTGCAACCTGTCCTACTTTCATATGGATCACTTCTTTAGCAAATAGCTCGGGCAGTTCAGCAAGGTGCCTTTCTCCTAAGTCACCGCTTTCCAATGAGAATTCATTGTTGGATTGTTCTATCACTGCGTGATTTAAGTCAGCGCCCTTTTGCAAACTGGCCAAAAGTGATTCAGCTTTCTTTTGTGCTTTCTTGACTTGTTCAGGAGTAGGCTCATCATTTAATGGTATAATAACGTTTTGCAAGTGATAGGTCACATGAGTACGGTCGACAGGAAGCTCTCCTTCGATTTTTAAAAATTGCTCTACTTGCTCATTGGTAATCATGACTTCTCGCCCTACCGCTTTTTGCTGTAGATTAGAAAGAAGCATTTCTTTGCGGATATTTTCCCGATATTCACTCCATCCCATACCTTGTTTAGCAATTTCTTCTCGCATTTGTGATACGGAAGCATGATTTGCTACAGCTATTCGCTCAATAGCCTGATCCAATTCCGCATCATCAACACTAAGCCCATTTTGCTTAGCCATTTGTATTTGCAAATCCACGTCAATCAAATGTTGCAAGACTTGTTTACGTAATACATTCTCTGGAGGTAATTCAATATGCTGGGCCGCTAATTGTTTCTTGGTCTGTTCAACTTGCTTGTCAAGCTCACTAGAAGTAATAACGCCATTATTGACTACGGCCACTACTTTATCTAATAGCTGTTTTGCTTGAGACACACCAACCATTGCTAAAAATATGCCAATTAGTGCTATTTTTTTATACATACCCTAATCCTTAAATTTAACTTTTCGTGTAATTTGAATGCCATCCAGTTCATAATTCAAACCACCAGAATGAATGAGACACTAAGTTATTTTTAATCAAAATACAAGCAACTTTGTTCAATTTCTACCATTACCGATGAAATGGATCGTTATACCCAGGAATGTAGGTATTTAATATACTATTAGGATCGCTATTAGCAACTGATCCTAAGCCTTTTAATAAGATTTGCAAATAAATATTGTTGTTATATTGCGGCTCATAAGATGCATTTAAATTTTTAAAAGATCGCCCCCCCATTAAACGCATGGCCCAACAACAGCTATCATATTGCATCCCTAATAAGGACATCATGCTGTAATCTTTACTAATATTATGACTATAGGCACCAATAGTACTCCACTTATCAGATAAAGGAATAGCAAAAGCAACAATGGCTTGATGAAGCGCATTGTCAGTAGCGCCATTATTCCTAACCGCAGTCACATCCCCATTTACTAAATAGCTATAGCCAAAATTGACGGTGGTTCGCGGTGAGGGTTGATAATGTAAGTTTAAGTCCCCGTTATTAGTTGCTGACGTTGCCGGATCCCAAACATAATCGCCTGTAATTCCCCAAACAGAATTTAAATGGTAAACCGCGCGCGAAGCGATGGGTGAGGTAGAAGCATGGGGTGGAAGCTGTCCTATCTCATAGGGGCTGGCAATACAGGGCTCTGTCAAACTCCGACATAACTGCACACGTCTAGGAGTAAAATACTTAATTTGGCCAACAGCGAAATTAGCTCTTTCACTTCCTGATTGCTCGGATAGCCATCGAGTGGTCACCGCATAGGACAGTTGATTTGCATCACCAATCCGATCAAAACCAGAAAACCGATTTGTTCTGAACAACTGATCCATATTAAATATCATATTTGCTGTATCATAAATGGGAATGGCACTCTGATCCTGGTAGGGAACATATAAGTAATAAAGACTTGGCTCCAAAGTTTGAGTATAAGCGTTACCCATCCAATTCATTGGGCGATCAAAAAATAAACCACCCCGAGCGGAATAACGTGGAATGAAACGATTGTAATCCACATGTTGGTGATCCCAACGATTTTGTCGAACTTCATAATAATTTTCTACAAATTCAACTGTAGGAGTAACATATCCCCACGGCTTGGTTTGCGGCAGACTAAGGGCTGGATTGAGATGAAACCGTGGTCCCCGCGGCATACCAATTTGTGCCCCTTCCCACCATGTGCCTGGCCAAAAGAATTGATCATATTGTCCAAGAATATTTAAATTGGCATGTATTGGCAGATCATAGTAATAACCACGTGCTAAAAGTTGTGGCAAACGTTCATATTGATCAGCAATAGGCGTCTCATTAACCGGATGTAATGTTTGATAGCTTTGTGCCATTCCACGAAAAATCCAATTCTCAGAGGTATAAACCAAATCTGCTTGACGCAATAATTGGCGTTGTGTAATAAGTGCTAAATTCGTACTGAAATCCTGGAAATAGTAATCATCAGAGACTTGTTGTACATTCGCGTGGAATTGCAAATCTGGTGTAAGCTGAGTAGTTTCTAATACCCCTAAAGACCAGCGGTTTGTTGAATTGTTTTTAAGTCCAGGAAATTGCGCCTCATGATCATGTAAAAAATTACGGTAAGCTGCATCATCAGGCAAAAAACTACCGCTAATCACCCCAGAGCTTTTTTCGGTAAGGTAACGATATTCAGCACCTAACATTACTCCACGTTCAGTATAAAGATGGGGAACTAAAGTTAAATCATAATTAGGAGCCAAATTGAAATAATAAGGCAACCCTAAATCAAAACCACCTACGTTAGAATACCCGGTCATGGGCATTAAAAATCCTGATTTTCGTTCCCTACTCGTAGGAAAACTTAGATAAGGCGTATAAAATACGGGCCATTCCCGAATTCTTAAGGTAACATCGCGAGCTACCCCGGTAGCTTTTTGATTGTCTATTTTTATGGACTTTGCTTGCAAATCCCACGCCTTATCCTGAGGCGCACAGGTAGTGTAACTTGCATTGCGTAACAAGTAATCCGAATTGGCGAAACGTTGCATCCAACTTGCTCGACCCCAAGCAGGCAGTAACGCCTGGCGTTTATTGGTATTAAAACGGTATAAAACGTCTTCAGTATATCCTGATTTATCTTGTGGATTAAGGACTGCTTTTCGTGCAATGACTAGCCGATCAGGCTCCATATAACGAACATCACCAATAAGTTCAATTTTGGTAATTTGATTATTTTTAGGATCGCGATAAACCCGAGCAGTCTCGGCACTCACCACTCGCTGATTTTGTTGAATTTCTACATGCCCGGATAAGGTAGAAGGTTTATTCTGATAAAGAGAAACTTTATCAGACATCATTTTTATTTCATCAGGCGAAGAAAGAGGAGTAATGGCAATAGGCTTATAGGAACCTAAACAAACAGGCACATTCGCATTGGCTTGCCATCCCAAGCATTGACCATATTCAGCTCTTAGGGCATTGGTTAATTTAGTATCCTGGGCAATGACGCAAGCATGTACGGGCTCACTTATCATTGACTGCGCATGAGCCAAATTATGATAAATGACCATAGGCGAAACAAGTGCAGTTGTTGCACTACCTAGCAAGAACCATTTTACAGAAATCTTGTTCACAGATAATAAAATGCCTTATTATGCACATCAAAAATAGATACTGCGTGCAAACACAATTAAAAATAAAATAACAATTTACGACGATCTAAATTGTTACATACCTAAAATACTGACGGGAAGTATATCATGCATGAAAGAGAAAACGCACTGAAAGAGTGGCTTACCACCATATTAAAACAACCAGAGTTTACTTTAGCACCTTTAGCGGGTGATGCCAGTTTCAGAAGATATTTTCGTCTACAATACAATGGCCTAAGCCGCATCGTAATGGATGCGCCTCCCACCAAAGAAACATTAGAACCATTTATTCATGTTGCGCGTACCCTACAACAAGCACAAGTGTTAGTCCCTGAAATTCTTGGTATTAACCTTCAAGAGGGTTTTTTGCTGTTAAGTGATTTAGGTGATCAATTACTTTTAAATAAGCTGCATCACGATACCGTTGATCAGTATTATCGACAGGCCATGCAAGCCTTGTTAAAAATTCAAACCTGTCCTATTGATGATCCACAACTCCCTTCTTTTGATCAAAACTTTATGCTCAAAGAGATGAGTTTATGCTTGGAGTGGTTTTTCAATGCCTACTTGAAACTGACTCTTACTCCTGAAGAAACTGATCTGCTAGAATACTCCATGGAATGGATAGCCGCTGAAGTTTCCCAACAACCACTTACCTTTATTCACCGTGATTACCATTCACGTAATCTCATGGTAATCGCCCCAGGAGCTGATTTAGGTGTTATTGATTTTCAGGATGCCATGAAAGGGCCAATTACTTATGATTTAGTTTCTTTATTGAAGGATTGCTATATTTCCTGGCCACGCAGCAAAACTCTTGGTTGGGTAGAACATTTCTATCAGCAAAATGCTCTTGCCCAGCAATACTCTTTAACCCAATTTATTCGCGCTTTTGATTTATGCGGAATCCAACGCCACTTAAAAATACTGGGTGTATTTTGTCGCCTCCACTTACGTGATAACAAGCCAGGGTATTTAAAAGACTTGCCATTAACATTAAAATATGTACTTGAATGTGCTGAAATTTATCCCGAATTACATCCTTTATTTAACTTTCTGCAAACTCGAGTTTATTTATCATGAATACAGCGATGATTTTGGCAGCCGGTCGAGGCGAACGATTAAAACCATTAACAGAATTAAAACCAAAAGCTTTATGTGTGGTGCGGGGAAAGCCTTTAATTGAACATCACATTATTAATTTAGCAAAAGCTGGCTTTGAACGAATAATTATAAATCACGCTTATTTAGGGGGGCAAATACGCCAATATTTGGGAGATGGCACGCGCTGGGGGGTACAAATTCATTATTCACCAGAGCCACCCGGTGGGTTAGAAACCGGTGGGGGGATTTTTAATGCACTTCCCTTGCTGGGTAACGAGCCTTTTATTACTGTTAATGCTGACATTTATACTGATTTTGACTTTAGTCAATTACAGACTGTAGATGGAAACTCTCTTCATGTAATTTTGGTAAAGAAAAATCCCGAATTAAAACATTACGGTGATTTTGGTTTAAATAATAAGCAGCAATTGATTAATACGGAACGAGAATACACCTTAGCAGGTATTTGTTGTTACCATCCGCAAATATTTGCGCACTTACAACAAGGGCGTTATTCTGTAGCGCCTCTAATCCGCCATTATGCCACAGAAAATAAAGCCACTGGCTCTGTTTATGAAGGCTTATGGTTTGATATCGGCTCAATGGAACGATTAAAGGCCGCCGATAAGTAAAACATGAGATTAACATCATTGGATCAAAATGATCCAATGACCTGTCTTTTAATGTGCCCCCATACCCGTTTGTGGAGTTTCTTCTTGAACAGACGGTTCTGCAGAAGCGGCTTGCTCTGCACGTTCTACTGCTGCTTGCACTTGTTGTTTTGCTTCAGCTTCTTTTTGTTCGCCTGGGTATTCCCGTGTATGCATATCGAGATCAATACCTTGTTGCTCCATGTATTCATTCAAAGTCCCGTCAGCAAGTAAATTTTTGACTGTCTCTGCATTTAGGCGATTAGACACTTCTTGGGCAGTTGAATCAGCAGGGTAAAGATAGCCGCCTTTGATAAGGTAATTTTTGGAAGCTAACCAAGCATTAAAGAGCTTATCTACCGCAGAAACTGCTTCTGGCTCTAAAGCACCGTTTTCTGAAGAATAACCGCGCACATAATGACCTGCCTCGCTAACCGCATAATCCATACGGACTTCAGTCAATTCTTCATCTAAATCATTCAGTGCCTCTTCAGCAAGATTTTGCTGCATATTTTTCATATGGGAAGTTTCCACTGATTGGCCTGCCCAAGGTTGCTCTTTGGTAAGAAACTTGAATTTTACATAATCAACAAAACGAGTAACGGCTGAGAGCACATTTTGTTTTAGATCGGGCGACTTTTTCAATACTTTGGAGTTTTCCGCTAACTCGTTGACTCGTTGAGCTAAATACTCTGCAGCCTCTACAGAAGACCCCGCAATTTCCATGGCGTCCTTTAACTCACTACTGGTGGGAAATCTTGATGGAGGTAATATGGTAGACGCATTAAGCATAATAGTCTCTCTTATAAAATCTGTTGCACCGATAGCCCATATTATAGCAAATTGGCATCTGTTTATTGATGCCAATTTGCTTTTTTGCTGTTAAAAGGTTGTAAAATTTACATGAATGGTGAATGAATCTCATCAATAACCGATTTAAAATTATTCTTTTTCATGGAATCAAAAGTAAATTCATCAACTAAAATAGCATCCCAACGTGCAGCCTCTACCGCCAGCAGGTTATCCATTTCTTGTTGCGTTAATTCTTTATCAGTCACTTTCTGTTGCAATTTACTGCGTAATTGACCAAATTTCACCTTGCCAATATGGGCTTTTTTAACTAATTCATCATTCTGAATGATTAATTGCAAAGCATGTTCCATACGATCAATTGGCTGTTTAGGATCATGACTTAAATAAAGTAATTCTTTCAAGTGATCACGAAAGCTATTATTAGCCATCATTACTTTGGCTAATTGTCGGTCCAGCTTATCTGATGGGTAACGCATGGTTTGACCAAAAGGAAAAGCAACCAAACGCATCAATCCGCCAATAAGGCGTGAAGGGAAATTATAAGTTAAAGCAATCAATGATTTTTGTGCATGGTAGAAGCAATAGCTAAGGGCCCATTGCGCATGCAATTGCTCTTCTGTCTTGTTTTCACTTTTTTGAACAGCACGCAGTACAGCCATAGCCATATAAAGATAGGATAATCCATCTGCCAAACGGGCAGATAAACGTTCTTTACGCTTAAGATCGCCCCCTAAATAGATTAAAGAAAAATCAGCTAACCAGGCAAAAGCATAACTTAATCGGGTTAAGCGCCTGTATTCACTTTTCATAGGCTTATCAGGAGTCTGAATGAAGATTCCTCCTGTCCAGGCAGTACACATGGCTTTTGCAAAATTTTGCATAAAGTATTGAATATGCTTCCATATAATTTCACGGAATTTTGCCTTATCTTCCTGGGCAACGGCATAAAATTCTTCGCGAATAAAGGGATGACAGGCCATAGAACCCTGACCAAAAATCAGTAAATTGCGCGACATAATATTAGCGCCTTCAACCGTAATTGAAATAGGAATACTTTGATATAAATTGGTCAAATAATTTCTTGGGCCACCCACTACACCCCGACCAGCATGAATATCCATCGCATGGTTAATCGCGATCCTTGATAATTCCGTATTAAAGTATTTTGTAATAGCCGAAGCAACAGATGGCTTTTTATGCTCATTGACTGCTGCTACAGTTAATAGGCGATTAGCATGAACGATATAACTTAAACCTGCAATTTCTGCCAGTTTCTCTTCTATACCCTCAAACTGGCCAATTTCCACATTAAATTGACGTCGAATGCGCGCAAATGCCCCTGCCGTAATATAACAAACACCTGAAGAACCAGCTCCCAGTGCTGGTAAGGAAATGGAGCGACCTATTGATAAGCACTCTACTAACATTTGCCAACCGTTACCTATACGGTTTTGCCCGCCAATAACCGCGCTAATCGGAACAAAAATATCCTTACCACGTACTGTACCATTCATAAACGCCTGAGAGGCTGGTAAATGCCGATTACCGATAATCAAATTGGGTGTATCGCGAGGGACTAATACACAGGTGATTCCTTCAATGCCTTTACCTTGTAATAAACCATCCGGATCTTTCACATTGACTGCAAGCCCAATTAAAGTAGCCACTGGAGCCAGGGTAATCCAACGTTTATCGATCGTGATATTTAAACCTAATACGGCCTTGCCCTTGATGGTTTGTTGCACCACAATAGCATCGGACTGAATTGAAGTTGCATCACTCCCAGCACCAGGTTCTGTCAACGCAAAACAAGGAACTTCTATTCCTTTTGCTAAACGCGGCAAATAATAAGACTTTTGCTCTTCTGTTCCATAGTAATTTATTAATTCACCTGGGCCTAATGAGTTCGGCACCATGACTGTTACTGCCGCAGAGGGCGAACGCGAGGAAATCTTTAATACAACATCAGAATGGGCACGTGCAGAAAATCCTTTCCCCCCATATTCTTTGGGGATAACTAAACCAAAAAAATTATTTTCTTTAATAAAATTCCAAACTTTTTCTGGTAAATCATGAGTTTGAGAAATTTCCCAATCATTTAACATCTTACACAGGGTTTCTGTTTCATTATCCAAAAATGCCTGTTCTTCTGTTGAAAGAGCTGTAGAAACATTGGCTAAACGCTCCCAATCCGGAGCCCCCTTGAAAATATCTTCTTCTAACCAGGTATCTCCAGCATTTAAAGCTTCTTCTTCGGTTTTTGAAAGTTTAGGAATGGATTTGCCAGCTTTTTTATATAAAACATCAGCAATGGCGGCGCGCAAAGGCTCCATATACACAATGAGTAAGGTGGTGATAATGACAAACCACAGGAAAAAACCAATTATCCACGGCAATCCAATCGCAAAGGTGGCAACCAGCAGGTAAAATACACTGCCTAACTCCCAAACCAACGGGTTCATTGCTCGATAGAGTACAACTAAAGTAAAAATGAGATAGACCAAGAAAAATAAAATAGCCATAAGACACCTTCCCTTGCTTTTTTTATTATTGCAGGATAAGCCTATAGTATATACACTTTTTTTAACAAAAACATATGAGCTTTTCTGTGTCTATAACAAGATGATGCCCTTCCAGCCAATACCGACAAATGCTGGCTTGAAATTTAAGTGCTGTTACAGGAAGTAATACCATGAATCAACGATTAGTTTGGAATTTTGAATTTGCAGCAAAAAAAATGGCCTTGCCCTCTGAAGCTTTTAATGAGCATGAGACTGAACCCTTAAAATGGGAAACGCGCTTTTTCTGGCCTGCACAAGAAATTATTGTTTTAAACAACCTGGATAAATCACTTCTGGATTTAGCCAATTATCAACACAAATTGCGTGAAGACTATTATTATCTCTTGGCAAATCAAAATTATAATGTTAAACGACGACGCAACGAATTACTTTATAAACCAAAGCTTAAGCAAACCCAAGCAGCGATAGGTTATGGCACAAAAGTCTTGCTAGACAACGCTCAAGAAAAATTCCTACAAGAGCTAGCACTAGAAGTAAAAAAAGAAGGCAAAGAAGTTTTGGTCAAAAAACAGGCTTTCATTTATAAATTTCCCACTCACCCCACCATTAAACTGGAGCTCGCTCGACTTGAAATTGCCCATAAAATTTATTTTAGTGCTTGTGTAGAGGGCAAATCACAAAACATGGTAGAAAAAATTTCTGAACGCTTGCTGGGGCAGCGCGTTTCTTGCGATTATGTAAGCTTTCTCAAAAATATTTTACGATTATGATCAAAACCTTACTGGACATTTTATACAGCTTTAGCAAAATTGGATTAATTTCCTTAGGCGGAGGAAACTCCATGCTTAAGCTTTTGGAATACGAAGCCGTAGAGTATCGCCACTGGATAGGACAAGAAGAATTTATTGCCATGGTTGGTTCAAGTTTTATTTTCCCTGGGTTAACAGCGGTCAAGCTATCTGCGCTAATTGGGTATAAAGCCGCAGGAATTGCGGGCTTGATTATTGCGGTGCTCAGTCTGAATCTTCCTGGCTTAATCATGGCGGTGATTGGTTATCAATGGCTAACCAGTCATAATGGACCAGTAGCCCGCAAAATAATGATTGGGGTTCAATATGGTGCTTTGGCTTTATTAGCTGCCGCCAGCTACTCCGTGGCGCAAGGGGTAATTAATATGTATTTCTCTATCCCTATTGCAGTAGCATGTTGTGTCTTTTTTCTTGCATTAACCTTTTGGAATTTATCGCCGTTCTATGGGTTTATCTTATTCATTGGCTTATGTTTTTTTCTTGTTCGTTAAGTCATAATAAAAAAGGGATATCGTTTTAAATAAAGGGAGTTTGCTGTGGACATCGTGCTAGATAATCCAGAATATTACATTAATAGAGAGTTTTCAGCGATCGCCTTTAACGAGCGCGTGCTGGCCTTGGCCAATGATGAGCGGGTTCCCTTATTGGAACGCATGCGCTTTCTTAGCATTTGCAGCAACAATTTAGATGAGTTCTTTGAAATCCGCGTTGCAGGTCTTAAAGAAAAAATTGCCATGTCCTCGGGCAAATTAACCATTGACGGTTTGCGCCCGGAAGAAGCATTTAGCCAAATTAGCCAAAGAACCCATGTGCTTATAGAAAAACTCTATTCCACATTTAATAAACAATTGCTGCCGGCCCTGCGCCAAGAAAATATTCACTTTCTTGAACTGGAAGAATGGACCGATGATATCCATTTATGGACAAAACATTATTTCAAACATGAAATCCAACCAGTGATTAGCCCAATTGCTTTAGATTTAGCTCATCCCCTACCCCAATTAATTAACAAGAGCTTGAATTTTATTATTTCCTTAAGTGGAAAAGATGCGTTTGATCGAAATATTAATTATGCAGTAGTCCATGCTCCCCGCTCGATTCCCCGAGTGATTCATTTACCCTCCGAGCTTTGTGGGGATGCTCATTATTTTGTTTACTTATCTTCAATCATCACCACGCATGTTAACAGTCTGTTCCCAGGAATGGAAATTAGCGGTTGCTATAGCTTTCGCCTGACTCGTAATAGTGATTTGTTTTTAAGAGAAGAAGAAATTGATGACTTGGCCAAAGCCTTACAACGAGAAATTTTTTCACGGCATTATGGCAATGTGGTCCGCCTGGAAATTGATAAAAATTGCCCGGCAGACATTGTGGATTTTTTACTGCAAAAATATCACTTGCGTCATGAAGATACTTACTATTGTGATGGCCCTGTTAATATCCAACGCTACATGAGCGTGATCAACACACTGGATCGGCCTGACTTAAATTATCCGCTGTTTACAGCTCAATATCCATCGCTCCCCAAGTCCGAACGGAATATATTTAATGTGCTCGATGAACAAGACATTTTGTTGCACCATCCTTATCAAAGCTTTGCAGTAGTCATTGACTTTGTACGCCAAGCCGCTGCAGATCCCAATGTGCTTGCCATTAACCAAACCCTTTATCGCACTCACTCTGAATCAGTCATGGTCGATGCTCTAGTGGATGCGGCACACTCTGGTAAAGAGGTTACGGCAGTCATTGAATTACGCGCACGTTTTGATGAAGAATCCAACCTTAAGTTAGCCAGCCGCCTGCATGCTGCCGGAGTTCTCGTGCTCTATGGAGTAGTAGGTTATAAAACCCACGCCAAAATGACTTTAGTTGTGCGCCGCGTACATGGCAAATTAAAACGATACGTGCATTTGAGCACAGGTAATTATCATGAACAAACAGCAAAACGCTATACCGATTTGGCCTTATTAACGGGGGAACCCACAATTACCTCAGATACCCAAATTATTTTCCAACAACTTACCGGTTTAGGTAAGGTAGTTAAGCTCAAGGCTTTAAGTCACTCGCCATTTACCTTGCAGAAAACTCTCCTGCAATACATTGAGCAATGCAGTCATGCCGCACAAAAAGGGATTGATACTGAAATTCTTCTTAAAGTAAATGGATTAACGGATAAAGTGATGATCCAAGCTTTATACAAAGCCTCGCAGGCTGGAGTAAAAATTAATTTGCTAGTCCGAGGGGTTTGCTGCTTAAAGCCAGGCATACCTGGGGTTTCTGAAAACATTCGCGTGTTATCGTTTGTGGGACGTTTTCTGGAGCATCATCGTGTCTATTATTTTCGTATTGATGGAGAAGAATATTATTTTTGCGCTAGTGCAGATTTAATGGAGCGCAATCTATACCATCGCATCGAAATTATGTTTCCTATCCTGGATGAGCAATGTAAGAAACGGATTAAACAGGAAATTATTAAAAACTATCTTAAAGACAATAGTAATACTTGGGAAATGCAAAGTGATGGTAGCTACAAGCAAATTGCCCAGGGAAATAATTCAGCTCAAGATAAACTGATAAAGTTATATCAAGACGAAGAGAGCGATATTTAATTATCTAAAACAAGTTAATTGGGCATTTAAACCTAGCTTCAATTGTGCCTTGGTTTGACAGGGAACAGGAAAATTAACCGCACCATGCCCTATGCCAGCCATTTGAAGCACAGGAATTTCACAATTGGCCGCAAACCGTTCTAATAAAGGTTGAATTAAAGAACTACCGTCTGGCTCATCCGCCTCTAAAAAATCAGCAAACAAAATAGCAGCGGCCTGTGTAAAAAGCCCTGCCTGGCGCAGATGTTCCAGCATCCTGTCCACTTGATAGCCTCGCTCTCCGACTTCCTCCAGCAGGAGGATTTTATTGCGCCCGTCCATTTGCCAATTTGTCCCGATCCCTGCCTGAATCAAAGTTAAATTCCCCCCAGTAACACTAGATTCAATCACCCGGTTTTCTTTTGCCAGATCATTTAAAGGCTTTAATTCGTTAAACTGGGTTGTTTGTGCTTCTGCGAATAAAAGTGTTTTTAAAGCAGCGATGGATTCCGGGCTAAATTTATCCGGCGATGCCGCCCCATGAATGGTGGCCCACCCCCATTGTTGCTGGAGATAAAGATGTAAGCTAGTGATGTCACTCATACCCACAAATAGCTTCGGTTGGGTTGGTGGTTTAATTGTTGCCAACTGAGGGATGAGGCGCATGGAACCATACCCGCCACGTACACAAATAACAGCTTTAATCGCTGGATTAGTTAGCGCTTCTTTTAAATGCTCAAAACGCACTTCATCGCTATTAGCACAAAACAAATCACGGCCAAAAATATCCTTTTTTACAATGCAATTTAATTGCCAGGATTCGATTAGTTTTTTTAAATTTAATAGTTGACTATCTGAACAACGAGAAGCAGGAGCAATAAGCTCTACTGAATCACCTGGATACAAGATGGGTAATGTTTTCATGGTTCATTGTCTCAATAGGGGTCGCTCATAGGTGAAATTTTATAACCGTGAAACAGCAGACTAATCATCCGCAACGACAAGGCTATACTTGACCTAACAATAATACTATTCTTAATTTTACGCAAAAAATAATTAAATCAAGAGCGTTTTACTTAATTTGCCTGGTTCCTCACAAGCTAAACGAGGTAAAAGATAGCCCGGTAAAATTTTTTGCAACTCATGATAAATCTGTTGTACTTGGCTAAAGGGCAAGTCAAAATGAGCTGCCCCTTGGACCTTATCCAAAATATGTAAGTAATAAGGGACTACCTGCAAGGCAAACAATGATTGACTTAAATCCGCTAAAATTTGAGGCTTGTCATTAATGCCTGCCAGTAAAACGCTTTGATTTAACAACAAACAACCCACTTGGCGTAAAGCCAATAATGCTTGATGTACAGCAGTACTCTGAAGTTCTTGCGCATGATTGCAATGTAAAACCATTACCTTTTTAAAGCGCGTGGCGCCTAGCATAGCCAGTAAACCCTCATCAATGCGCTCTGGAAAAACAACAGGAATACGGGTATGAAACCTTAGCGTATGTACATGAGGAATTTGCTCTAATTGCTTTATTAATTCCATCAATACCACATCAGCAGCAAGTAAAGGATCACCGCCACTGAGAATGACTTCAGTAATGCTAAGATCCTGAGCAATATACTCAATAATATCCCGAAAGCCACTTCGACCTGGATTATTGTCCTGATAGGGGAAATGCCTGCGAAAACAAAAGCGGCAATTCACAGCACAGACACCAGTCAGCGTCAGTAATACCCGCCCATGGTATTTATGAATTAATCCCTTATGGGGATTTCGTTTTTTTTCTTGCAACGGATCAGAACTATAGCCAGGCATATCTGCCAATTCCATAGCGGAGGCCAAAACTTGCAATAACAAAGGATCTTGCGGGTTACCTTTTTGCATACGCTGCGCAAAACCTAAAGGAATACGGCTGGCAAATTGCTTTTCAGCCAGTACGTTCCCCAAGGATAAAGGCAATTCCAAATAGGTTAATAAGTCAGCTACCGAGGAAAAACCTTGCGCTAATTTTTTTTGCCAACTAATAGAGGTATCTCGCATTAATCACATAGACTTGATAAACTGTGCGAACTTTAACGAAAACCAAGCAAAATCTCAACATTCTGGAGTACTAATGGCAACCTATAGCACCAATGAATTTAAAAATGGCTTAAAAGTAATGGTTGATGACGCTCCTTGCGCCATTCTCGATTGTGAATTTGTCAAGCCAGGAAAAGGACAAGCATTTACCCGCATTAAAATTCGTAATTTGAAAACCGGGCGTGTTGTGGAGCGAACCTTTAAATCTGGAGATACATTACCCTCTGCTGATGTTGCGGATGTAGAGATGCAATATCTTTATAATGACGGTGAATTATGGCACTTTATGGTTCCTGATAATTTTGAACAATATGCATTAACGAAAGAAATATTAGCGGATGCAGCGCAATGGTTAAAAGAACAAGACATTTGCGTAGTTACTTTATGGAATAATGACCCCATTCAAGTCACGCCCCCCCAACTTTGTTATTCTGACAATCACCGAAACTGATCCTGGTGTAAGGGGAGATACTTCTGGTGGTGGTGGTAAGCCCGCTATCCTGGAAACTGGCGCAGTAGTCCGTGTTCCACTATTCATCCAGACAGGTGAATTAATTAAAGTGGATACACGCAAAGGCGAATACGTATCCCGAGCAAAAGAATAATAACCTGTATGCATAAAATAAACCCGGATTCATCCGGGTTTATGATCTTATCTTACTAGTTTTTTAGTAAACATTGTATGAGTCATACATGCCCCAATAGCCTACGTCACCCAGATCATCATAACCGTAATAATAAGCGTCATTCCAATATGGGCTTCCATAACTCACAGTGTAGACATAACGGTTAGAAGGAACACGGTAGGTAGTGTATACCGAGGTGGAATATGCTGGTGTATAATAAACTGATTCAGTGACACAGCCAGTGACTAAAACTACTGAAGCCAGTAATGTTACAGCGAGAAGTGATTTATTCATGGTTCCATCCTATTTCCTATTGTTCAAAATGATTACCAATAATAATGGTAATGGCGATGCCATCTGTGCCAATGTCTATGATACCAAGGGTGCCAGCGATGCCAGTGTCGGTGATGATGCCAGTAAGCATAACTTTTCCCTACTTGTGCCGGGGCTAACATTCGCATAGCATCTGTTCGAGACTCAGGGTTATAAAGTTGTACATTAGAAGTCGCAAAACTTGTTCCCCATATTGAGGAAAGGCTAATTATTAAAGGCACGATACACAATTTCATAACGCCTCCTAGCAAATCAATTCCATCTGAATGTAGTTTAATTATACAACACGTTCCTGATTTGAGCAAAATTTAAACGGCTCGATGGAGTTGGTGAGTTAAGTCAATTTTTGCTGGGCTAAAGAAAAAAGAGGCGTCAGCAATCGCTGTCGCATAAGTTAATGGTGAATTTGTTGAGTCAGTACGACCTAATCTGCTTGCCAGTTATCGGCATAGATCCTGTAAAAAATACAGGTAACAACTGCCTAAAATCTTGAGCCGGAACTGGGACGTACAATGGAGGTTTTATGCGGAGTTTTAGGCTTCCTAAAATTGTAGGCTTGCGCACCACTCATCAAACGAACCTCCCTATCTGGGATAATTACATGGTTCAGCTAGGTTTAAGTCATCACCTATATGTATTAATAATAGACTACCCCACCCATGATTGTAAAATTTTTGAACAATCATTCATGGGGTATCTTTCTTGCTAAATGGTTAGCAGAGGCCTGTACTGTAGGCATGATAATCATTTGCTCAATGTCTACATGGGGAGGTCGTGTAATGCAATACACGATAGCATCAGCAATATCCTCGGCCACTAAAGGCTCAAAATCCTGATAAAAAGCTTCTGCCCGTTGTTTATCATTCCAGCGCACTTCGCTAAATTCAGTTTCCACTGCACCAGGAGCTATTTCGGTAACTCGGATGGGATAACCTAACATGTCTAAACGCATTGATTTCGAAAGTGCATGCACCGCATGTTTGGTAGCTACATACACATTACCATTCGGGTAACATTCATGACCAGCAATCGAACCAATATTGACAACATGCCCTTGCCCACGCTCTAGCATACCCGGGATTATAGCCCTACTGACATATAATAAACCTTTAATGTTCGTATCGATCATTGTATCCCAATGGGACTCAATGCCTTGTTGTAACGGCAAAGTATCTAAGGCAAGACCTGCATTATTGACTAAAACATCAATAGCTTTCCACTGATTCGGTAATGAGGATAATTGTTGTTTAACCAGTTCATGACTACGCACATCCAAAGCCAGAACATGGGACTCTGTTCCATATTGTTGGGTTAACTCTTTTGCCAGTACTTCAAGCCTTTCTACCCGACGAGCGCATAGAATTAGCCTGGCTCCTTGCACTGCACATAAACGTGCACAAGCAAGACCAATGCCACTAGATGCCCCGGTAATTAAAATAGTTTTATTAAGCAATAAACTCATCTGAGCCTCTTATTTTCATTATAAATAAATGAGGTAATAACTGAGGAATGCTAGGCTGTACCTAATAACTCCATGACCTCTTCATCCGTAGTTTGACGAAAATCATCATACCATAAACCTACCGCATAAAAATTAGCTGGTTGCAACGGACATATCACCTTTTTT